>DDNL01000009.1:586-4046 GCA_002341165.1 Shewanellaceae bacterium UBA2521 | reverse complement strand
TGGTATAGCTGTGAATGCATTTGTTGGTGCCATTATAGGTTATCTCACTTATCTATCGACAGACGATATGCTCCGCAATTTTAGCATGTGGTCGATGGGTTCTCTATCGGGTGCGGATAATCATAAAGTCATCTTTTTATGGATTGTCCTTATCGCACTCTTTGTTTATTCCTATCGTAATGCGCGTTTATTAAATGCACTCTTGCTCGGTGATCAACAAGCGGAGTATCTAGGCATTCGTTTAAAGCCCTTTAAAAGAAGCTTAATCATCTTTTGCGCATTGGGTGTAAGTACTGCGATCAGCATGGCAGGTATGATTGGCTTTGTTGGGTTAATCGTACCGCATATATCCAGATTCTTTGTTGGAGCCGATCATAAGAAATTATTACCTTTAACTTTTTTGTTAGGTGCTTTGCTGTTGATCGTTGCAGATATTATATCTCGCATCATCATCATTCCTTCTGAGTTACCCATAGGCATTGTGATGGCATTTATCGGAGCGCCTTTCTTTTTATACTTACTCATCCAAAGCAAAGGAAGTGCATAATCATGTCTAAGCCTGTTCTAACCTGTAAGAATATTCACGTCAAAAAAGGTAAACGTGACATACTGCGTCATCTTGATTTAGATCTTTACTCAGGTCAAGTTACAACGCTTTTAGGTAGTAATGGTGCTGGTAAAAGTACATTGCTTAAAAAAATCGCCGGACAGTGTAAAAAAAGCGATCAGATATCTGTTTTTGAAAAGCCTAAGCATTTGTGGAACACGACGACATTATCACGTCATATGGCTGTTTTACCTCAAGAAAACCCTCTAAACTTTCCATTTTTAGCACGCGAAGTCGTCGAAATAGGTGCGATGCCTTTACAGGTTAAGCCTACAGAGATCGCTGGTTTAGCTGACAAAGCAATGCAGAACTTGGAAGTACTTCATCTCGCAGATACCTTATATACCAAGTTATCAGGAGGAGAAAAGCAAAGGATGCAGTTGGCACGTGTATTATTGCAATTAACCCAAGCAGGAGACCAAAGCTTGTTGATACTAGATGAGCCTATTGCAGCGCTAGATTTACAGTATCAGCACCATGTCATGCGCTTGCTGCAAACTAAAGCGCATCAGCAAAATTTAGCTGTATGCGTTGTTGTGCATGATATTAATTTAGCAGCACAGTATAGCGATCGGCTTATTTTTCTACATGAAGGAAAGATCTATAGAGATGGCTTACCCAGTCAGGTCTTGACACCTGATGTTATCCATAAAATTTATGGATTTAACGCAACGGTCTACACCCACCCGCAGCATGGATATACCCAAATCATGCCAGCGTAATATTATGGTCTAATTGACTCGGATATTTGAATTGTGGATAACAAACACTCAACCCAAGGTGATGATGACAGAAAAACGCAAATATACTCAGGCATTTAAAGACGAAGCAGTCAGACTGGTTTCAGAGCATAATTATAGCCTCAAAGAGGCTTCTGAAACTGTGGGCGTGACCACCAAAAATCCTTTCTAACTGAAAGTTCAAGTACGAGAAAAGCCAGCCGTCAAAGCTTAGGCTCAATAAATAAAACCTAAAATGTTGCTTATGACATGGTTGTCTTGGCTTTCTGCTTTATAACGCACTGAGCTTATCCGATTCATCTATTCGTCAATCCATAACGGATAAGCATCTGCGCACTTATCGAGAACACTTTGATCGATATCAATCAGAAATGAAGCCATATCTCAAAAGAGACGATAAGAAAAAGATGGATTATTTAAGTTATGCTTTAATTTATAAAAAAATAAACTCGAGTGAGAATAAGTAAGACGCATATAAAATCATACTTCGATGGTTATCGGTATCAAAAAGCCCTACTGAACATTATAAGTAGGGCTTTTTAATCATTCGGATACAAATTCTTGAAACCATGTTTAAAGCTACTGTTGACCAAACAATAAGTTTGGCTTTATTTCATTAAGCTCAAAATGATATTTAATTCAACAAAAAGACCTGTAGCGTAAATTTCTTGAATGGTTTTATATCCAAAACCTAAATCACTTTCATTCAGGAGGGTGTCTTGGTGTTCACTTTTTATTATGATTGATGAACCTTTAAAATTTACATTCTCCAGATTCTTGCCATTGCACTTTTTGATCAAAACCTCCTTCGATACAATCTAATGAAAATCTTGTTAAAGCTCTAACTGTTTTTTTACCTGGGTTCCATGAAACGTATTTTTGTTCTTTATGTGAAAATGCTCGCTTTTCTACGTTTTTACGATAAAAAAACACCGATTTTTTATCGTCTTCAGTAGTAACCATGTTAGATTTGCTCTGAGCAAACTTATCGGCTTTGGTTTTTATTTCTTGGAATAGTTCATTTTTTATTTGTTCTTTGACTTTATTCACGGCTTCAATAAACTCGGCGTCGTCATTTGCATCTGTATCATCAAAACTCATAGGCTCCCACTTGCGCGTAATACGGTTGTATAGTTTAACAGTGACAGCGCCCTCTTTGAGTAACTTTTCCGAAATCTCGGTTAACTCTACATCGATACAGGCATAGTTATGAGAAGCTGCATACGTGGAAACCGATTCAAATGTTGGTTGCCAATTTATATTGATACGCGCGCGCTCGGTTAAACCCGTAGTTTGTAGTTCCCAATTGATATCTGCATAAAGCAAAGTATCCAGCCCATGAGTGTTTTTAAGTGAATTTTGAAACAGATCAACGGTAACATTAGAAGGTACGGTATTAAAATTGAAAGGTACGACTGTGTTCGTCAATCGACGGCCTCCTGTACGCTGACCCGTTGAAACCGCTAAAATGTCAGGTACTTGAATTACTTTAGACGCACCAAGAACCTCTCCATCTATGGTATAGGTGCATTCAGGGTGAGTTAGAGGTTTACCCTGTGCATCAAAAACACCTGTAACTTCATTCGATATACAATTCACATCAGGATATCCATCTCCATCAATATCTTTACCCAACAGTCCGAACTTTAATGTTGAAGATTCAGCTGTTGCAGGTTGAACGCTATAACCTGCCGCTGCAGCTGTCTGATAAAGCTTACGCAGTGCATAAGTATCGCCCGTAGAGCTGAATGCGCCCCCTGCATAAACTTGTTTTTGTTTAGGGAAAAAGATACCCAAAAAAGATCCTGACCATGGTGTTTTCGTCATGATATTAAATATGGGTGACTTGTTCTGCCCATAGCCGCTTGAAGCTAATTTACCTATCTTAGGCACAAACCAAATTAACTTTTTATTTCTAGAATCAAAGAAAAGCGCGTATTTTTCTGTTAATTCTGCAGCTTCTGCACCTAGAACTTCTTGCATGAGTACACGATCTGCTTCTGTTGGAGCAACGGGAAGAGCGTGAGCTGAAAAGCAGGAAAGTAATGAGAATGAAATCAGAGTGCGTTTAAACATAATGTAATTCTCCTTATTTATATTATTTTAATTATTT
>DDNL01000009.1:0-281 GCA_002341165.1 Shewanellaceae bacterium UBA2521 | reverse complement strand
TATTTATATTATTTTAATTATTTTTACATTTTGTTATAAAAATTTCAAGACACCCAACAATTTTCAAAACCCCCACCAGATGATCAGCAGAAAAACTTGGATAGAGCAAACCTAAACCCTTGATCTTTGCGTGGATGTCTTTGAATTATTTCTAAACATTTTATGAAGCCGATTTCAAAGCGTATCGCGCTTTTTTAATAGGCTCCTTTAATGCTTTTTCCAGTTTTTTCATCGAATTTAAATACCATTGAGAAGAATTATTCCAGTTATCTGTATGGTAA
>DDNL01000001.1 GCA_002341165.1 Shewanellaceae bacterium UBA2521 | reverse complement strand
ACATGGACAAACTTGGGTTTTAACGGGCACATTACAAGGCATGACCCGTGCTGATGCGAAACAGAAACTACAAGCATTAGGTGCTAAAGTGGCTTCAAGTGTCTCGGCTAAAACACATTGTGTTGTCGCAGGTGAGAAAGCAGGATCTAAGCTCTCAAAAGCAGAAGCTTTATCTGTTAAAGTGCTAAGTGAATCAGATTTTATGGAATATTTACAAGATTTTGATTAATAATCATTCTCTTTGTTATCAAAATATGTGCAACATATCATTTTTTCACTGAAATATGCATTTTAACTATGAAAAAGCATGATTTTGAGGTACATTATCGGAAGGATAGACGGAAAGGCTGTTTATCCATTTTTATAGTTAAAAAAGAGTTAAAGTATGTCAAATCAAGTAATGGGCAAAGTCAAGTGGTTCGATGACACCAAAGGTTTCGGTTTTATTGAGTTAAACGAAGGCGGAGACGTTTTTGTTCATTTTCGTGCAATTAAAGTATTAGATGAAAATACAGGCAGACGCACATTAGAAAAAGATCAAGAAGTTAAATTGTCTGTAGTTCAAGGTGATAAAGGCGATCAAGCCCAAGACGTTGAAGTTATCTAACTCACGTGAGTAAGATCCAAAAAAGCCCTCATCTGAGAGGGTTTTTTTGTACCCGAACCTTAAACTTATAACCAACCTTTTTGTTTAAAGAAGAAGTAAGTGCTTGCCGCACTGGTGACCATGAGTCCCAGAGCAATAGGGTAGCCAATATACCAATCTAATTCAGGCATATACTTGAAGTTCATGCCATAAATACTTGCAATGAGAGTTGGTGGTAAAAATACGACCGCTGCGACAGAAAAGATCTTAATAATTTTATTTTGACGTAGTCCATTGAAACCGATGGTGCTTTCAAGCAAGAAGTTTAATTTGTCGAACAAAAACTGACTATGTGGCATGAGTGAGTCAATATCCGTCATAATTTCTTGTAAATCTTTTACATTTTCATCGGTAAGCTGATGTCTGTGATAGCGTGTGATGTAACGCAATGAACGTTGGGTATCGAGCAAACTGAGGCGGATTTTACCGTTGGTATCTTCTTGAATGGTAATTTGCTTGAAAATATTATCGAGCTCGGCCGCATTGATCACTTCAGGACCTACATTTTCAAGAACGGTATAGACATCTTCAATGAGATCGGAGAGGTAATCTACTTTAATAGAGAAAAACTCGAAAAAAAGTGCATAAGGACTTTTGACATTAATATAACCTGTTCTTAGATAGTTTCTCATTAAACGAATTAAGCCTAAATCGTCTTCACGAATTGTAATCATAAGATCGGAACGGAGCGTGAAAGATAGGTTAATGGCATTAAATGTTGTGCCTATACGCTGTGGAAACAGTGAATTAATATGTAAGCCATCTCTATCAGAATAGAATCGAGCGGAGGCTTCGAGCTCATTTCTATCTTCTTCTTCAGGGACATCTTCAACAAAGTAACTGGACAACCATTGTCTTTCATCTTCATCGGGATCAAAGACATCGAGCCATAGAGTCTTGTCCGGGATTTGATCTTTTGTCGTCAGTTCTTTAGACATAAACTGATTTTCGTGTAAAATATACGCCGTAATCATTTTACCTCCTAGATACTATGATTGCTTTTATGTGTGGTTAGTTTAACCGAATTAAACAGAAGTTCCAAAGCTTGATCGTAAACAGATCTCATTTACATGAAAAAAAAATGAGTTTGAGTCAGCTAAAACTCATAAAAAAGAGATTTAAATATAAAATAAAGCCTTAATAAATAAAAAAATGCTGGAGAAGACCGTGGAATCTATAGAAACATTGATCGATAACTTGTCTCATGAACACTATTTAAATTTAAAACAAGCTATTGAAACCGGACGTTGGCATACAGGAGATAAGTTAACTCTTATACAAAGGCAAAGTGCTATTCAAGCTTTGTTACTCTACGAAGTGAAATATTGCGATAACCAAGATCATTTGACTGTGAATAAAGAAGGTCACATAAACATGTTGTCTAAAGATGAATTAAAAAAGAAGTTTCAGCAAGATAATTAAAGCTTTATTGCATTTTTGGTATTAACCTTGCTTTTTTTACCTAAAGTCTGTTAACGCTTTGTGGATCATAAATGGAACACTTAACGATTTATTTCGCATTAGTTGGATTACTTTCTTTAGGCTGTCAATGGCTAGGTTGGTACCTTAAATTACCTGCAATTCTCCTGTTACTTTTAGCAGGGTTTATGATCAAGCCTGTTCTGAACTACTTGATTCCTATGGGCGTTGCTGATGAAGTTCTGTTTCCTTTTATCTCCATGGCTGTTGCTATTATTCTTTTTGAGGGGGCTTTAACCCTCACTCTTGACCAAATTCGTGGTCACGGCCGCATGGTCACCAACCTTATTAGTATAGGTATGCTTATTACATGGGTCATCATCAGTTCAGCGTGCCATCTTATTATGGAAACGAACTGGATGGTATCTACACTTTTCGGTGCCTTGGTTGTTGTGACAGGACCGACTGTGATTATGCCTTTTATTCGCGCGATCCAGCCGTCAACTAAACTTTCGAATATTTTATTGTGGGAAGGCATTTTAATTGATCCTGTAGGTGCTTTGTTTGCAGTTTTGATTTATGAGTTTGTGATGACCAATCATGATACGCTGCACACTGTTATTGTCTATGGTTATATGCTTTGTATTGGTTTAGGTTTAGGCTCTTTTGCAGGCTGGGTTGTGGGTGTTGCGCTCAGACGTCACATTTTTCCTCCTTATTTAATCAATGTCGCTGTGATGGTTTTAATGCTTGCTGTGTATGTTTTATCAAATAGTATTATCGAAGAATCGGGACTGCTGACTGTCACTGTCATGGGAGTAGTGTTGGCGAATATGGATGATGTGGATGTTTCGGGTATTTTAGAGTTCAAAGAAACATTAAGCGTACTCCTTATCAGTGGTTTATTTATTCTCCTTGCTGCACGTGTTGATATTGATCAATTTATTCTTCTTGGCTGGCCTGTTGTTGCTTTATTAGCTGTGATCTTGTTTGTCGCACGTCCTATTTCTATCTGGGTTTCTTCGTTGGGAACAAAAGATTTATCGCGTAATGATCTGCTTTTCTTATCGTGGATTTCTCCTCGAGGTATTGTGGCAGCAGCAGTGAGTACTTTATTTGCGATCAAGCTAGAAAGTCAGAATATAGAAGGTGCTGAACTCTTAGTACCTTTAGTTTTTTCTGTCATTATCACCACTGTTGTCTTGCAAAGCTTAACAGCGAATAGAGTCGCGAAGATTTTAGGTGTTAAGTCACGTAAATATCGTCGTATTTTAATCTTTGGAGCGGGTGCTTTTCCACGGCAATTTGCTTCAATTTTGAAAGAGCATGGCATGGAAGTCGTTTTGGCCGATCCCAATTGGATGAATACTTCACAAGCACGCATGGATGGATTAGATGTTTATTTTGGTAATCCCACAACAGAAGAAGCTAAAATTCAGATTGATCTCAATAATGTAGGGCGTGTATTTATTTGCTCACCTTATAGGCAGCTCAATTTACTTGTGGCGTATTATTTTGAAAATATTTTAGATACTAAGGAAATTTATCATCTATCTTCTCTAGAGCATAAAAAAGAAAAAGATAAAGAAAAAGATAAAGAGCTCTTCGGGGGAGTCTCTTATAACGAGCTTGCATCTTTAGTGAAAAGTGGAGCAACTATCAAAGTAACCAAGCTCTCTGAAGAGTTTACTTATGAAAATCTAAAGGAAAAAGCGTCAGAGCAAATCATTCCCCTTGCTTTATTCAAAAATAATGCTTTCCAAATGTTACATGATCTCAATGAATCAGATATTGAGCAGGGAGATGGTTTGATGTATTTGTTAGAATCAAAAACAGAGGATAAAAAATGAATTTATCCTCTGTTGTATAGGTGATGAATTTTTTATCTTGATGTTTTGATTTTCAGTTCTTTATCATCAAAATCATCAACATTAATCGTATCGAGTCTATGCTTTTCTGCTGCAACCATCTGTTGATATTCAGCATCTGTAATAGCACCCATGTCTTTTCCTTGCTTGGCTACTTTATCCAGAAACATGAAAGAGAAACGCTTTTGCGTTGCATCACATATTTTTTTATGAAGAGGTTCCACGGCTAAAATGGCTTTTAAAGCTTCCTCTTGAAGACCTATAGCATTGTTAGGTGTAGGGGTCATATAGAGGTGCATTTTGAATTGATCTCGAGCCGAACAAGGTGTTTGTAGTAGTTGTGCAATTTGATGATCGATTTTATCTCGAGGTGGCCTTAAGGAGTAGCCTGTAGGATAGAGGATAAATCTTGTTAAATAGGCGAGGGGGCGCGGACTTAAATTATGCAAAAGACCTAATATAGCCAGCTCAGCCTGGTAAATACAATCTTCTACAGCCCATTGCACTAAAGGTTTTGCTTCTTCTTGGCGACCTTCATCTTGATACTTTTTTAAAATACTCGATGCTAAATAAAGCTGAGATAAAATATCACCAAGTCTTGCTGATATCTTTTCTTTGCGCTTAAGCTGACCACCAAAGAGTACCATGTAAGTATCTGACAAAAATGCTAAATTTGCACTGAGTCGATTCATTTTTTGATAGTAGCGTTTTGTAAAGTCACGATAGGGTGAGCGACTGAACCTAGAGCGCACAAGCCCTAAAGCAAAAGACTTTACAGCGTTAGATAAATAGAAGCCGACGTGTCCCCAAATAGCTTTATCAAAAGTTTGAAGTGCTTTGACTTGATCTTCTATCTGAATGGATTTCATTTCATCGAGTAAATAAGGATGACAACGAATCGCGCCTTGCCCGTAAATAATCATACTACGAGTAAGAATATTGGCACCTTCAACAGTGATGGCAATCGGTGCGCTTTGGTAACCACGCCCAATATAATTTTTAGGGCCGAGACAAATGCCTTTACCACCATGCACATCCATCGCATCGATAAGACACTTTTGCAGGCGATCGGTGAGATTATATTTGACAATCGCCGAGATAATAGCGGGTTTTTGACCCAAATCAATGGCTGTAGTGGTTAAGTCTCCAGCTGCTTGCACCAAATAAGCGTTAGCGCCCAACCGTGCAAGAGGCTCTTCAATACCTTCTTGAGTTCCAATCGGTATTTTGAATTGACGGCGAATTCTTGCATAAGCTCCTGTGGATACCGCTGCACTTAAAATGCCTCCTGCTGCATTAGAAGGTAATGTGATGCCACGCCCAACTGACAAACATTCCATGAGCATACGCCAGCCTTGTCCTGCCATATCTTTCCCACCAATAATGAAGCTTAAAGGTAAGAATATATCTTGGCCTGTAGTGGGCCCATTTTGGAAAGTACAATTGAGAGGGAGGTGACGACGACCGGTTACTACACCTTTGATGTGAGTAGGGATTAAAGCACAAGTGATACCTAGATTTTCTTTATCACCCAATAGTTTGTCAGGATCTTTTAGTTTAAATGCAAGACCGAGTAAGGTTGCAATAGGTGCTAAAGTGATATAGCGTTTGTTCCAGGTAAGTCGCATTCCTAGAGTTTTTTTACCTTCCCATGTATCGTAACAGACTATACCTTGGTCAGGTATAGCTCCTGCATCCGATCCTGCTTCTGGGCTGGTTAAAGCAAAGCAAGGAATTTCCTCACCTTGTGCTAGTCTGGGTAAATAGTATTCTTTTTGCTCTTGCGTGCCGTAATGTAAAAGCAACTCTCCAGGCCCTAATGAATTGGGTACACCTATGGTTGATGCTGCAACAGAACTAATACTTGCTATTTTTTGCAAAACAAGACTTTGTGTATAAGCTGAAAACTCAAGTCCACCATATTTTTTAGAGATAATCATGGCAAAGAATTTTTCTTTCTTAATATAATCCCAAACTTGAGGAGGTAGATCTGCGATTTTATGCGTGATTTCAAACTCATTGAGCATCGCACAAAGTGTTTCAACAGGCCCAGAAAGAAAAGCCTTTTCTTCTTCAGATAATTTTGGTTTGGGGTAGTTATGGAGAATACTCCAATCTGGATTTCCAGCAAATAGTTCAGCTTCCCACCATATAGAGCCTGCATCAATTGCTGTTTGCTCCGTTGTAGATATTTCAGGCATGATCTTTTTATAAATAATAAAAGCAGGACGGCTTATACCTTGTATTCGGATTATAGGAATATTTATGATGGCGGCTAAAATGATAAAAATACTCCACCCAAGAGGGGTGACAATCATAAGTGTATGGCCAATAACCAACATGATAAAAGTACAAATTGTTGCAGCGAGAATTGAAAACCTGAGGTAGGCTAATACACCGAGTAGGGTGATTAAAGCAATGGTCCAGCTGAAAATAATCACTATGCTCTCCTTGTGATTGATAAATAAAAATCCATAAGACCTATTATAACTGGTCAGACCTAAGTATACACAGCTTTGACTTAATGTGTAATTGAATTATGAAGACTGAATGTAACGAGATTATTTTTTATGTGCTCTTTTGTGTATCTTTTGAAGCTCATGTATTGAGTGAGACCAGATTGAGCTTATCTCAGAGGAACTATATGTCTTAAATTTTTTGCTATTCATAATGCTATATTAATATTTTTTTATAGAGTAAAGCTTTGATATAAAAGTTTTATTTATTTTACTTTGGTTTCATTGATACACTGTGAGTCATGTTTGCATATATCCTGCATTATTTCTTTACCTATTGATCTAAATTGATGGATTAACGTTTCAAGCAAGGAAAGCCCTCTTCTTATTATGAAATGATGTCAGGCTGAGTAACATGAAGATCTTGAGTTTGCGTTTTAAAAATTTGAACTCACTCCATGGAGAGTGGAAAATTGATTTCCAGCAGACCCCTTTCCTTGAGTGTGGTTTATTTGCGATTACAGGGTCAAATGGAGCTGGAAAAACAACTTTGTTTGATGCTATTTGTGTGGCGCTGTATCATAAAACCCCACGTTGCCCAGCCTTGTCTAAATCTATGAATCAGCTGATGAGTCAAGGTACTGCCGAATGCTTTGCCGAAGTTGATTTTATGGTAAAGAGCATACCTTTTAGAGCTTTTTGGGGACAAAGGCGATCACATTACAAAGTTGATGGGAATTTACAAGAACCTACGGTTGAGCTCATTGATCTGAGCACAGGTCAAACTTTAGCGAATAAGTCAAAAGAAAAGCAAGCATGCTTAGAGCAGATAACAGGATTAAACTTTGAACGATTTATGAAGTCTTCTTTGCTTGCACAAAAAGATTTTGCACAGTTTCTTACAGCTCCTACAGATGAAAAATCAGACCGATTTGAAGCGTTAACAGGAGATGAGGTCTATCAACTGGTTTCTCAGCGCATTTTTAAAGGGTACTTAGAAACCAGTGAGCATTTGGAGTCATCCAAGCAGTCTTTAGATGAGTTTATGCTGCTCAAGCCTGATGTGCGTTACGAATTAGAGCAAAAGCAAGGTTATCTCGCCCAACAAATAGACATAGCTTTGATAGATAAAAATAAACATGGACAGCATTTAAGCTGGTGGAATCAGTTTGATCAACTTCATAATGATTATGAGCGTATTGCTCGAGATTACAATCAAGTGTGTCAAGAAGCAGATCAACTTATGGAGCAAGATTTACTTTTTAAACAAGCCAAGCAAGCAGAGCATATTATTTCATTACAAAAAGTGTCTGAACTTACGCAAGATAAGGCCGACACAAGTTTAAAAAATTGTGAAAAATTAGATCATATGATTTTTCAGCTAGAACAAGAACAGCAATCTCAACAAAGTTTATTTAAACACGAGCAAGATACACTCATTCAAGATCAAGAGCAGTTGTCTGCTTACGAAGACTTGATTAAAAATCAAGTGATGCCTTTAGATGAAGCCATTCGAGATCAACGAGATAAATTACAAGATAAACAGGCTTCAGCACACGATCTTGCACAAGAAATTATTGTTTTACAATCAGAGCAAGAAATAGTGCAAGAGCAATTGAACCAAAGGCAACATATTTATAAACAGCATCAAGACTACATGGTTGAACATGCAATCGATGCAGATTTAAGTGAGATCATTCCTCTGTGTGAAGAAGAGCAGCAGTATATTGAGCAAGAGCAAGTCGTTTATGAGTCTATGAAGGAATTAAAACTTCATATTCAGCAAGAAATAGAACAAGAACAAAAAAAGTTTTTATTTGTACAGCAAAGTTTTTCGGCAGCCCGTCGAGAGCATAAGCGTATGAAACAGCTTATCGAAGGCTATGAAGAAGGGCGAACTCAAATCTTTCCTGATTATGAGGCGTATCAGCAAGCACAGGATACGTACGAAGAGCTGGTTGTGGGACAAGCTTATCGTATGCAAATGAGTAAAGCTCTTAAGCATTGGAAAAATTTATCAGATCACGCTGAACGAAATCGCCAACGTATGCAAGACTTGGATCAGACTTATCAAGATTTGAAAAGTAAGCAAAGAGCATTGCAGATACAATATGAGCAGGAAAAGGTATATTTTAAGGATTTACAAGCCTTAGCTAAACAAGAGACTTCTATCAAAACGCTTTCAGATCATCGTTCACATATGCAAGAAGGAGAACCTTGTTTGCTGTGTGGTTCAGCAGAACATCCTCATATCCAAAATTATACGGCTTTATCTCAGTCTGAAACAGAAATGCGTCTCAAGTCTAAGCTTCAAAGTCTTGAGCAAGTTGAACAAGAATATAGTGTGCTTCAGACTTCAGTTTCGAGTTATTACAAAGAAAAAGAAATGCTGCAAGAACGTATTCAAGAGCAGCAGGAACAACAGGAGCAATTACAGCGACAATGGTTTTATGATACTCAGAATCACGGTGGATCAAGGAATTTAGCTACATTAAACCAAGAAAGTATTGAGCATGAAATAAGACAGTCACAAGATCAACAGAGTGCATTAAAGCAGCGGATTAAAAACTATCATAAGGTGCTACAAGCGCTCAATGAATATGATAAACAGTTGCGAGAAGCTCAAAAACTAGAGCAAGAGTCAACACATGAAATGGTGTTGATTGAAAAGAATATCGCTCATTTTCGTGAAGAGCAAAAACATGCTGATCAGCAAGCCCAGCAGTTGAAGGAAAAGTTAGCTTTACGGCTGAAGTACTTAGAATCTAAGTTGAAGCCTTTCACGTTACTTCTTTCTTCTCGTAGTATGCTTGATCATATCATGGCGAAATTAAGAGTAAGACATGAGACGTATCAAAATCATCAAGTTCAATTTACGGCATTATCGACTCAACATGAGACAGAGCATGAAAAACTTAAAAAAGTGACAGCAAAATTCGAACTCAAACAACAGACTTGGTTGGTTTATGAACAAGAAATGCAAGTTATACAACAGAGTTTAATGGATAAAGAGCAAAAACGTGTTGCTTTGTTTGGGATGCAAAGTATTGATGATGCTTTGCAAGATAAAAAAGAGCAATGTACTTATATGCAAAGTCAATTAAAAACTTGGCAAGCAGATATCGAGCATCGAGCGCAAACATTACAAACTTATAAAGCGCAACAAAGAGTGAATAAAATCCAATATGAGCAGGATAAAGCTCAGTCAGTAGAGACACAAAAAAAATGGTTAGATGCTATAAGCAGAAGTCCTTTTGATAAAGAGATTTTGAGTCAAGCGAATTTTGACAAAACATCGATAGATGCATTTTATGAACAGAAACGACAGATACAACAACTAAAAGAAACCCTTAAAGAGGACTTGGGTATTGTGGTAGAAGATAAAAAACAGTTTGAGTCGGCATTTGATAAAGAAGCAATGCAAAGTATTACTCGTGATCAAGTGGAAGAAAATTTAGTCCAAGCGGAGCGTCAACTCCAAGACTTACAACTTGAACAGGATTCTGTGATACAACAACTTGACCACGATGCGCAACAGCGTCAGATGAGTCAAGAAAAAATAGTTGAGGTACGCCATTTGGAGGAGTCTTTCAAAGATCTAGATTATTTAACTTATCTTTTGAGTTCACAAAAAGGGGCTAAGTTTAGAGCACTGATTCAAAACCTAACATTAGATGCTTTACTAGATATAGCGAATAAACAACTCAATCATTTTTCTTTTCCTTATCGATTAATCAAGCGAGAAGATCAGCAACCTTCCGATGTACTGGATGTTTGTCTTATAGAGAAGCGCGACGAGAATACCATTTTAAATATGGATGATTTATCCAGTGCAGAAGTTTTTTTAGTGAGTTTTTCTTTAGCTCTTGCTTTGTCTGAGTTTATCAGTCAAGAATCGAATGTAGATTCTTTGTTTTTAGATGAAGGCACCCATATGTTTGATCAACAAACTTTAGATGTAGCGTTGAGGGCGCTTGGTAAACTGGATGCAGATGGAAAAATGATAGGTGTTATCAGTCGTGTTGAAGCGATGCAAGAGCATATTACGGCACAAATACATGTAATAAAGCAAACAGGACTAGGGATAAGCCGACTTGAAAACCGATTTAGAGTTTAACATTTATTTTCTTCTTATTAACTATTATTGACAAAAATGCGAATGACATTTATATTGTATCTGAAGAGAATTACTTCTTTAGGGATTTAAATGTGTTTTTTTTTAACAAAAAAGTTAAGTTTGTTATTTTTTTTAAGTGATGATTAGGAGTTTGGTTATGGATGAGTTATGTTATTTATTAGATCAGTACAAAAAATATCATCAAATTATTAAGGATAAAAGCCTGGCGCAGCACCTTGGTTTATCAAACGCTTATTTATGCGACATTCGAAAGGGTCGTCGTCGATTAAGCGATAAACTAATTATTAAAATGACAGGTGATTTATCCATCGATAGTGGTCGTTATCTTATTGCGGCTCGTGTTGCTTATTCTTATGAAGCAGAAGAAAGACTGGCTTGGAAAAGGGTGCTGAAGAAGCACACTGAAGTCATGAATGCTGAAGCTGATTTATTGGATAAAGTGGCACCAGAATTAAATATGGATCCTGAGTTAGACCTCATTTCATAATGGATTCATTTTACCTGTTTTTATAGTGTAAAATTAAACCTACCTTTTTGTTTTTAAGGTAGGTTTTTTTTGGTTACATTCAATAACTGACGGTGAGTGAATTATCTGTTGAATTGACTTGAGCCTTTAAGAAGCTGTGATACACTGTAATCAAAGATAAAATTGCGAGTGAGTGTTGAGTGAAAGTCAAACTTTACCTTATTTTTCCGTTATTATGCTTATTAAGCTATACATTTCAACTTAAAGCGGCTGAGGTTAAAAATCTTGATCAAGCTTTAATTCCAGTTAAAGATCGCTCTAAAACAAATCGGCGAGATGCTTTGAAGCTATGTTTGAAAGAAGTTATTTTGAAAAACTCAGGAACCTATGAAGCGCTGAACAATTCTGAAATAAAAAAATACATTCAGAAACCTACTTCGGTATTAGTACAATACGGCTATCAAAAAGAAGCTAGAGAGTTGGTACTCAAGTGTCGTTTTGATTTAGCGAGAATTCATGCGGTGCTTAAAGAGCAAAAGCTACCTGTTTGGGGAGCTCAGCGTCCATTAACTATGATGTGGTTGGCTACACCCATTCAAAAACAAGATACAGTTATTGCAGATAGTGATCGCTCTCAAGTGAGACAAGTGTTGCAGCATGAATCCGTCAAACGTGGTTTGCCCTTTGTTATGCCGATTATGGACTTAAAAGATATTAAGCAGATTAATATCAATGATATTCGTGAAAACTTTATCCAAGGTTTGTCCAAGGCTTCCATTCGTTATCGAAGCGACTTTTTTGCAGTATCTTATATCAAAAAACAAGATAGAGCATGGTCTTATCAAGTGAATTTGTATACCAAGAAAGCTATACGCAGTGGTTTGTCAGATGCTGTCATGCGTCATTCAGGTGTTGCGAAAAGTCAAAAAGCGGCTGTGATGACGATTATAGAACAGCTTAATATTTATTACGCAGACCGGTATGCAACTTTTGAAAATATGGATCAGGTCGCTACATTAGTACAGTTTAATAATATTAAAAGCATGAAAGGTTTATGGGCACTTGAAGCGTATTTAACAAAACTGAATATCGTGAAGTCTTTCAGTTTGATTCGGTTTCAAAATTATACAGCTTTATTTGAGCTGTCTTTGCGTGGCTCTGATGATGAGCTCAAGCGTAGTTTAAGATTAGAGCCAAGAGTGTCGAAACTTAGGGGTTATGCCTCTTTTGAAAGAGAGTCCAGCGAACAAGAGTTAATGCAGATAGAAATACCTATGTACACCTTTAAGTAGTCATCTGATATGGCTGCAGTGATTTTTTGAAATCATATTATTTTACGAGCTGAGCAAAACGAGAGATCATTTTGCTCAGCTTTTTTATGACATGACAATTTATATAATAGATTGCAGCGTCTTACTGTACTGACGTGTTATGGGCTCTTTTTTCCATACGCGTAAAATAGCTAAAACTAAAAAAGAGCAGCACGCTTAACAAGCACTCTATACTCGAGAACCAGCGTGTTGTCGTGTCGATCCACCACAGGGTTAAGCTGTGGCAGATGTAAAAGCAGAGGACGTAACCAGACCATGAAAAGGTATATAAATTACCTTTTAGAATGCCTCGAAGAGGTAAATAAATAGGTATAAGCCATAAAAGACAAAAGCTTAAAGAATAAACTTTAGGCATTTCAATGGTGAACCAAAAAGTAAGCAGGCCGATGAGTATGCCGTACAGGCATTTGCAGAGAAAAAATAGATTGGGGTGATGCATGGGTGGGTGTGTATTCAACATCTATGAAGCTATCCTTATATAAGTTGTTTGTAAATATCACTTTTTTCTTGAAGATGTTTTATCTCCTCTTTAATAATCGCTGATTCAATATTTTTATCCTTACCTTTAATGAAAGAGAGCGCTTTTTTAAGCTCATTGATGGCATTGCTATATTGTGCACTGAGCGCAAGCAGTCGAGCGTGAGTTTGATGATATTTACTCTGTTGTCTGTCTTTTGTATACGCTTGCATCATAATACGATACACGACAGGACTTATCTTGTAAGTGTATGCTAGGCGCTCAAGTAAAGAGATAGCTTGCTTATACTGCTTGTTTTCGATATATAAGTTTGCAAGATTAGTCACGATGACTAAGTTGTTAGGTTTAGTTGTATTTTGCTGCTCAAAAAGTTTAATGCCTTGTGCATAAGCTCTGCTCTTAGAAATGAGATCAGACTTGAGATCTAGAAAAAATAAATTACCACGATCTTGTTTCAGTAAACTATTAACAATATGTTCTGATTCTTTATACTTCCTTTGTTCAAATAAAGCCAAAGCAATAGCATATTGTGCGCTATTTCGTATGTTTTGCTGGTGATTTTTGGCTTGTTTTTTATATTTCATCAAAATAGCTTCAGGGGTAAAATGCGAAAAGCGTACCTCAATTCTAGCTTTGGCAAGTAAGAAGTCTTTACTTTCATAGTAGGGTTTATTGATATACTGGTGTGCTTTATTTCTGGCTGTTTCGATTCTAGATTTAGGTAAAGGGTGCGTGAGGAGAATCTGTGGTGGCGTGTTTGCAAAACGCGTTTTTTGTGAAAGTTTATTGAAAAAACTAGGTGCGCCTTGAGGATTAAAATTAGCACGCACTAAGGTATTCATACCTAATGCATCGGCTTCAATCTCGTGTGATCGTGTGTGGTTGATAGAACTTTGTTGTGCGATAGCTCCTGTAGTCGCTAAAGCAGCTATACCTGCCTCAGGTGCTATAATCGTGAGAAGAATACTTCCGAGTAAGGTCGCCGTTGTCAAAGGTTGTTTTTTCTTCATATCCTGCATGGCACGAGCTAAATGCCTTTGTGTAACATGTGCGATTTCATGCGCTACAACAGATGCAAGCTCACTTTCGTTATCGGCTATGAGAAATAAACCACTGTACAAGCCAATGTAACCACCAAAAAAAGCAAATGCGTTTAAGTCATTGTTCTTAACTATGTCAAAATTAAAGGGCGTTTTTACATTTTGAGCATACATCACGAGGCGGTTACCCAGCTCAGTCATGTAGTGATTTAAGATAGGATCATAAATAACAGCTTCTTGGCTGCGAATGGCTCGCATATAGATATCACCAATCGCGAGCTCATGATGAATAGAGAGTGTTTCGTGCGCTATGGTACCTAATTGCGGTAAATTATTTTCAGCTTGAGTTGAGGATGTGATGAGGGTACTCAAACAAAGAATAAATTTCGATGTACTTTTTTTTGCTAGTTTGAGTAAACTTTTTTTCATTATTGCGTTCTACAAGGCTACTTTGCTACTATCTTGATAATTAAGTATACATATTTTTAGTTTTAACTTAAATATAAATTATAATGAAAATTACACGCACGATTGATCTGGTGAGCTTACAGTGTCCTTCTCTCATTTTAAAAGTAAAGCAGGAGCTCGCATTAACTCATAATTCCAAAGGGTGGTGTTTAAAAGTGCGTGGATATACTTCATTGAGTAGCTTAAAGTACTTTTTACAGCGCAGTCAGTATGTATTTCAGGTTATAGATGAAGCACAAGGAAACTTTCATGTCATCCTCTTATCTAAAGTGAAGCCCGAATGATAGATTTCATAGCTAACTGGTGCAGGTCTAGATTTTCTGATCCGCATGCTTTAACACTATTTTTTAGCCTATTAGGCTTGAGTTTTATTCTTTACTTATCGGGTACTTTGATTGCTCCATTGCTCACGGCATTGGCTCTAGCATTTCTTTTAGATTGTCCTGTCACATTAATGTGTAGGTATGGCGCTCCACGGTCTCTTTCGGCAACATTAGTTCTTGTTTTGACTATGACGCTCATTGGTATGTTTATTTTTAAATTGCTGCCCAATATTTGGCACCAAAGTCTTCTTTTAATTGGAGACTTTCCAAGTATGATTGATAGTATTCAAGTATACCTTAAAGAGTTTAGTTATCAGCATCCTTCTTTGCTGCCTACAGGTCAGCTCAATTCTGTGATTTCCGAATTACATACTTTAGTTGATCCTAGGCAATTGATACAGATGATAAAATCTTTAATGGGCTGGTCGATGAATGCGCTGGTTTTATGCGTTTATATTGTATTAGTGCCTCTACTGGTTTTCTTTTTTTTAAAAGATAAAACTGAGCTTAAATATACTTCTGCGCGTTTTTTTCCTCAACATCGCAAACTTTTAGATCAGGTGTGGGTAGAAATGAACCAGCAGCTTTTAAATTATGTCAGAGGTAAAATCATTGAGATTATTATCTTAGGTATCGTCACTTATACGTTTTTCTCTATTATGGGATTAAGGTATGCAGCACTCTTGGCAGTGTTAAATGGTATATCGGTTCTCATTCCTTATATTGGTGCTGTGCTAGTGACTGTACCTATTGCTCTTGTCGCTTTCTTCCAGTGGCAGTGGAGTCCTGAATTTGGTTATTTGATGATGGGATATACAATTATCCAAATTCTGGATGGTAATGTGTTGGTGCCTTTGCTGTTTGCTGAAGTCGTTGAACTTCATCCTGTAGTGATTATTGCTGCAATTTTAGTTTTTGGTGGTGTGGGTGGTATATTAGGTGTGTTTTTTGCTATTCCTTTGGCATCGCTCTTAAAAACTATTGTTAATGTTTGGCCTAAAGCACAGTACTCTTTGCCTACATAGTGTGGTAGCTCCAATATCTTGTATTTTTTACTTATAGCTGTATAAAAAGGCATTACAAACTTTAGAGATAAGGTTACTCTTGAATTTTTTTTATTATCTACGTACCATAGACTCTCTTAGAAAAGTATTTTTTGACTAAATTGAAAGAGAGTAAATTGCATATGTTGAAAGGGAGTCTTGTTGCGTTAATTACCCCTATGGATGTCAAAGGAGATGTAGATTATAACAGCCTATCTCGTCTTATTGATTTTCATATAAAAGAAGGTACCGATGCTTTAGTGGTTCTAGGCACAACGGGAGAGTCAGCGACTTTTTCTCAGCAGGAGCATGTAGATGTTGCTCGATTTGTTGTTGAAAAAGCAGCAAAAAGAATACCTATCATCGCTGGTAATGGAGCAAACTGTACGAGAAAGGCGGTAGCTCTGACACAAGCATTAAGTGAATTAGATCTTGCAGCAATGCTTTCGGTAACACCTTATTACAATAAACCTTCTCCAAAAGGGCTTATAGCACACCATCGCGCTGTGTCGCAGTCTACAACCATTCCACAAATACTCTATAATGTGCCAAGTCGTACCGGGGTAGATATGCGTCCTGAGACGGTTGCCGAATTGGCTCAAATTCCTCAGATTATAGGTTGTAAAGAAGCGACAGGAGATATATTGAGAGTCAAGACGCTACGTCAGCTTTGTGGTGATGATTTTCTTTTATTCAGTGGCGATGATGAAACAGCGAAAGATTTCATGCTTCTGGGTGGAGATGGTGTCATTTCGGTGGTAAATAATGTCGTGCCGCGCTTATTTAAAGAGATGTGTAATGCTGCATTACGACAAGATAAGAATATGGCAGAAGAGTTGAATCAAATGCTTAAACCACTTGCACAAGATTTATTTATTGAAGCCAATCCTATACCCGTCAAATGGGCTGCACATACTATGGGGTTAATTGAAAATGGTACCTTACGATTACCTCTAACTCAGTTATCAGAAGTATATCGAGATCGTGTGACTCAAGCTTTAAAGCATGCAAAGACTAAGGCTGTTGTATGAAACAAAAAAGGTATATGCCTTGGACGGCTTTAATTTCTATCGTGCTGCTCAATGGTTGTGCTAACGGGTCAGATATGCGTGTTGCTTTAGATGCGCAATCACATTTAAATGTTCCTGCTTTAGTGCCGTTAAAAATTCCTAAAGGTCTTCAGCAGTTGAGGAAAGGAACAGAGTATAGTTTTCCTCCTCTTGTTGCCACTGAAGTAGAACGACCTGTAGGCGAACAAGTTGATATTAGACCGGTTCAACAAGTTATTGCCTCTGCTCCGATGACAAGATTAGATGAGTCATCTAAGGATTTTACTGTTATTGTAGATCCAAACCGAGAGGGTGATGATGTAAAAGCTGAGCTTACTGAGGTGGTTCAAAACTATTTCAAGGATCTCAAGGTGGCACTAGACACAACGTCATCGGGTTATGTATTCCAAACTGATTGGATGCGCTATCAAGGCATGAAGGGTGATCTTCTTCCTGAAGATGATGATGATTTTACCTTTAAACAAAAGTATGATGTCAGGTTATCGCCTATGGCTTCGAGCTCATATCAAATCAGTATTGCAACAACTGATTATCAAGAGCGTATTCAAAAGCATCAATTAAGTCTAAAAAAAGAGCGCAATCATCAGACTGTAGCTACGCTTAATGGGATCATTGAAAGATTAGGTGAGAAGCGCCGCAACAAAGATAAGAATACAAATGAGATATATGCTCAAGATTATCTAAGTGTATCTTTAACAGAAAATGAGCAGAAAGAATATGTTTGGCAAGTCTGTACTCGTCTAGATTATGCTTGGGAAAAGCTGCCGAGTGTATTGAGTGAGCTAGGTTTTCAGGTAGAAGACTGGGATAGAAGTGCAGGCATCTATTATGTAAAAATGAATGAAACAGATCATTTTTGGGATCCTAAAAAATCATCTCTTGTTGAGCAAATGCGCAATCAGTGGATACTTTTTAAGCTTGTAGGAGAGGGCGACTGTACGTCTATTCAAGTCCTAGATGGACAAAAAAGAGTATTAGATGACACTTTAGTGTTAAGTCTTAGTTCAGATTTTATGAAAAGTATTCGTAGGCATTATGAGTAAATTTAGAGATATAGATTTTTAATTTACCTATATATCATAAAAGACTACACCTTTAAGATGAAGAGGGAAGGTTATGACTATTTTTAAACAGAAACAAAAATTAAATGTTGTAGTTATTGGTGCTGGTGGACGTATGGGAACCATGCTAACGCAGACTTTAATTCATGATCCTCATTTCACTTTAGTAGGTGCCGTAGTTAGGCAAGTTTCAGCTCCAGCACCAGGTGATCCAGGCGTTTCTTTAGATGTGCAAGCTTTGGCTAACTTATTTTGTAATGATCTGGAGTCTGTTATTCATGGTTCAGATGTATTAATAGACTTTAGTACTCGAGAGACAACGCTGCATGCTCTGAGTATTGCAGAGAAGCATAATAAAGCTATGGTGATTGGCACAACAGGCTTTACGCTTGCTGAAGAAAAGGTTATTCGAGAATATGGTAAGCGTATTCCTATTGTCTTTGAACCTAATATGTCTGTTGGTGTGAATTTGATCTGGAAGTTACTAGAGCAAGTAGCTTGGGTTCTAGGACATGATACAGACATTGAAATTATTGAAACACATCACAGAGATAAAATTGACGCCCCGTCGGGTACAGCTTTGAAAATGGGACATATTATTGCTGACTCACTGAATTGGGATTTTGATGATGTGGCTTGCTTTAATCGTCATGGCTCAACAGAAAAAAGAACGCATAAGCAGATTGGATTTCAAGCTATCCGCGCTGGAGATGTAATCGGCGATCATACAGCTTTATTTGCTGGAGAAGGTGAGCGTATTGAGATTACGCATAAAGCTTCTTCGAGAATGAGTTATGTGAAAGGAGCTTTGAAAGCAGCTTTGTGGTTGAGCTTACAAAAACCAGGACTTTACGATATGCACAATGTGCTGGGTTTAAAGCATTAGTGTTCATCTGCTGCTTGATACCCAATATATGCACTTCTATGAACTTCATTGGAAGTGTAATAAATCGAAAACACCGCCTATTAAAGGCGGTGAGTTGTTATATTAGACAAATTATAATAGTAATGAGCTAAACAAGAGGCTTTTTAAGATATGAAACAAGTACCCATGACAGTTTTTGGCGCAAAAAAATTGCGAGAAGAGCTTGATTTTTTGAAATTTGAACGTCGCCCTAAAATTACAGATGCTATAGCTCAAGCTAGAGAACTAGGCGATCTAAAAGAAAACGCAGAATACCATGCTGCTCGAGAAGAGCAGGGGTTGTGTGAAGCAAGAATACGATTGATCGAAGAAAAACTATCTAATGTACAGATTATTGATGTCACAAAAATGAATAATACAGGTCGTGTTATTTTTGGAGCAACGATTACTATTTTGAATTTAGATACGGATGAAGAGCTCACCTATAAAATTGTAGGAGATGATGAGGCAGATATTAAGCAAAACTTGATTTCTGTGAACTCACCTATTGCTCGAGGGTTAATAGGGAAGCAACTTAATGATGAAGTGACGATTCAAACACCAGCAGGTGAAATTGAGTATGAAATTATGAATGTTGAATATGTATAAAAATGAATAACACAGGGATATTCAATAAAAACAGCCTTTTATTTTAAAGGCTGTTTTTATATGAGATGATGATAAACAGGTTATTCGTGTCAGTGAACCATTAAAGTAACGCGTCGAAAAGCATTTTTAATGCAACAACAAGCGTAAAAATAGAAAATATATTTTTTAAGGTTTTAACGGGTAACTTATGTGCTAGTTGTGCACCTTTTTGCGCTGCAAGAATAGATGTAATAGTTAAGCATCCTACTATGGGTAAATTGACATATCCTAGGCTCAAAGGCGGTAAATTCTGTTGCTCTAGACCTATATACATAAATCCAATCGCCGAGATAGATGCCAAAATAGGACTGATTGCTGCCGCATTTGCAATAGCTTGATGAATAGGGATATTACATAGAGTCATAAATAAAATGTTTTGTACACCACCGCCTACGCCAACTAGGGTAGCTAAGCAGGCATTAGCGCTACCAATGATGTGAAAAGTAGGCGCTTTAGGAAGCTTTACAAATAAAGCTTGATGGCCTCTGAGTAGTAAATAAGAGCCGAAAGAGAGCTGTACTAGAGCAAAAGTAATTTTTAGGTGATCTGCATTCAGGTATTGAGCTAAATAAATGCCGCATACAGAACCTACCAATACACAAGGAATGAATCTCTTCACAATACTCAATTCAATGGCTTTTTTCTTATAATGTGCGCGCGTTGCAGAGAGCGTTGTGAAGAAAATAGTGCATAGAGATGAGCCAACAGCAAGATGCATAGCATGCTCAAAATAGCCTAAGTGATTTAAACCATAATAAAGAGCTGGAACAAGAATAATACCGCCACCAATGCCAAGTAATCCTGCAAGTAAACCAGCAGCTGCCCCCAAAACTAATAAAGCGATAAAAATATCAAGAGTCAAAATGTATAGACCTCCCAGATAAGTATGTTAGGCCAATTATTGTAAGTCATATTTATATCTTGGAGTAAAAAAACGATAAAAAGTTTAGAAAAATCCAGACATATATGAACTTTTCTTATGAATTTTTCATTTTTAATATTCTTTTTAAGCAAATAAACCATATTTACTTCATGCTTTTTATCTTCTTATTTTTAAGTTTTATCAACCTTGACCTCCGAGACCGTTAAAGATCTCAGTATTTTGTAGATCAGTATGTCGAGCTTGGTAGTTTGGGTGTCTGTCTTGGTCTTTCTGGATTTAAGGTGGATTCAGATTCTTCTTGGGTGTCTTGTTCTTGTTTTGTTTCTTATTTTTTTTGATTTTTGAATTTTATTTTTCTTTTGCATGGGTGTCTTGAGTTTGAATTTCTCCATTATCGCTTCTTTCATTTTCTGTGTTGTTTGTGGTAGTGGTTGTAGCAAGAGGAAAATCAGTGCCTAGTTCCTGTCTTAATATTTCGCATTGCTGAGTTAGGTTTTTTTCCTTACTGACTTGTTCTAGGCTCAAGAGTAATTGGTTTAACTTTTGATAGAACAAGTTTGCGATGTTGCGACCTCGGCCATTGAATATATCGCGATACGGATCTTTGGGTAATTTTACGCAGATATCATATTCTAATTCACTTTGATTTTGTGAAGATGAGGTCTCGGTGAAGTATGCATTACTTAGTATTTTTTTGACGGTATTTTTTAATGCTATATGATCATGAGGCTGCTCATTGGTGTCGAAGCTAAAGTACATGCACTCGTGTACCATGATAGTGAGACAAATAGAGAATATTTTTTGTTTATCGGCTTCGTGATCTTGATACTGGTGATCACGCCATCTTTTCATGTAGCGTACAAGTCGATAAAATTGTTGTTGTTCAATAGAAGAGACATCTATCCAAGTGTCTTTCCAAGTTAACCATTTTTTTAAACCATCGGGATCGCAAGTATCCCAGATTCTGTAAGTGTCGCTAGAATGCTCTTTGCCGATGGCAATTTTAATACCACTTACCCAATCCTCTTGATAAATCACGTAACTGATACTCAGTGGTTTGCGTAAAGCGTTTGCGGTAATGCATGGATTTTTGATATGTGCTTTGGTAAAGCCATTTCTTTGTAATATTTTTTTGACAAGTTTTTTGATTTTGACTGGATCATCGGGTGAAGAGGCTTGAGTTATAAATACAGCGCGATTGATATTATAGCGATCGCCTTCTAAAGGTTGGACACCCGTATGTGTTCCCATAGAGCCTAATATTTCGGTACGCTCAATGTCATAACCTGCTTTTTTAAAGGAGTTTTTTATTTTTTTATAAATCACTTCATCTTTCTTTTTGGCTTCGAGATATGATGGACTATCTCGATTGAGCTCAATCGTATGATGAAACGCTTCGAATTGATCTTGTAATGACATATCATTCACCTCTGCTCAGAGACAATCAAAATTAATGCCAAAGCTTGCTTTGAAGAGGTCAGTATTTTTAACATCTGCTTTGTATCTTCAGTGTATATAAGAAACAATAGGTCTTGTTATGGTTTATTCTTTCGCTACATGCACTATTTTTACTGGTAATCTTTAAAATAGACTTACTTTATGTAGTAAATTTTGAGAAAATAGGCATATAAATAAGAGCAAAACAACAGATTCTCATTTCCTCTTAGGAGTAAGGTATACAATGACAGTGACAACAGTTGCATCGATTTTACAAAGTGAGTACGCCGTAGGTACAGAGATAACCGTTCAAGGTTGGGTGCGTACAAGGCGCGATTCAAAAGCAGGCATTTCTTTCTTAGGCGTATATGATGGCTCATGCTTTCATCCAATCCAAGGTGTTGTGCCTTCTGAACTTGCTAATTATCAAACAGAGGTGCTTAAAGTCACAGCCGGTTGTTCTGTGCGTATGACGGGTAAAGTTGTTGAGTCTCAAGGTAAAGGTCAGGCTTACGAATTACAAGTGACTCACGTTGAAGTTGTAGGTTGGGTTGATGATCCTGATACTTATCCTATGGCAGCGAAACGTCATTCAATTGAGCATCTACGTGAAGTTGCACACTTACGTCCTAGAACCAACTTAATAGGCGCTGTGATGCGTGTTAGACATTGCTTGTCGCAGGCTATTCATCGCTTTTTTCACGAGCAAGGCTATTTATGGACAGCCACGCCTATTGTGACAGCATCCGATTGCGAAGGGGCAGGTGAGCTTTTTAGAGTCTCTACGCTTGATCTAAATCATTTACCGAGAACAGAGCAGGGCGATGTTGACTTTAAAGAAGACTTCTTTGGTAAAGAGACTTTCTTAACGGTTTCGGGGCAGCTCAACGGTGAAACTTATGCTTGTGCTTTGTCAAAGATTTATACCTTTGGACCGACGTTTAGAGCAGAAAACTCTAATACAAGCCGTCATTTGGCTGAGTTTTGGATGGTGGAGCCTGAGGTTGCTTTTGCCGATTTAGACGATGTGGCACAATTATCAGAAGATTTACTCAAGTACTGCTTTAGAGCGGTGTTGGCCGAGCGTCGTGATGATCTAGAGTTTTTTGCACAGCGTGTGGATAAAGAAGCTATTTCTCGTTTGGAGCAATTTGTAGATTCTGATTTCTGTCAGGTCGATTATACAGATGCTGTAGAGATCTTACAAAATTGCTCGGAAAAATTTGAGCATCCTGTAAGCTGGGGAATTGATTTACAATCTGAGCATGAGCGTTATTTGGCAGAAAAGCATTTTAAAGCGCCTGTTATTGTGAAGAATTATCCGAAGGATATTAAAGCTTTCTATATGCGTTTGAATGATGATGGTAAGACGGTTGCAGCTATGGACGTATTGGCACCTGGAATAGGTGAAATTATAGGTGGAGCACAGCGTGAAGAGCGCTTAGAAGTGCTCGACGAGCGCATCGCGCAAATGGGTCTCAATCCTGAAGATTATAGCTGGTATCGCGATCTCAGACGCTATGGTACTGTGCCTCACTCAGGTTTTGGTTTAGGTTTTGAGCGTCTTGTTGCTTATGTCACAGGTGTCAGTAACGTACGTGATGTGATTCCTTTTCCAAGAGCGGCTAAAAGTGCTCACTTCTAATTTACTGCATATTGAGCACTGTGAGATAGCCTGATATAAAGCGTATCTTTGATCAGTATGACCTTAAAAGAACCTCTTTTCTATCATAAGTAAAGAGGTTCTTTTGTACCTATGCCATTTTTTTTAGACTATGTTTAAAAAGAACTTTTCTACATATTTTAGCTTGATTAATGTTTGTTTCTAAACGATAATGATTATCAATAACTTATTTTTTAGATAGAACTATGACATTATTTGAATTAAAAGCAGGGCAAAGTGCAACCATTGCGTCATTGGGTGCAACCAGAAATATAAAGCCATCGGTGAGACGGAATCTGCTTGCCTTAGGTGTTATTCCTCAAACTCAAATTAAAATGATTCGCAAAGCTCCTCTTGGGGCGAGTATAGAAATTTCTGTGCGTGGTAGTTTACTTTGTGTAGGACAAGATTTAGCAAATTTAATTGAGGTTAAAAGTGTATTCTAATTCAGCTTCAGTATTTCATTGCGCTTTAGTGGGTTACCCTAACTCAGGTAAATCAACATTTTTTAATGCTCTATCTGGAGCGCATCAAAAAGTGGGGAACTGGTTTGGTGTGACTGTGGATTCTACAGCCTGTGCTGTGGAGCTCGAGTCTAAAACTCTACACTTAGCGGATTTACCAGGTATCCATGATATTGCGTTTCATGAAGATGAGCGTGATTGCGCTATAGACGAAGCGGTTACACGTCGTTATGTGATGCAAAAAGATGTGGATGTGATCATCAATGTGGTCGATGCACACCATCTCGAGCGACACCTTTATCTGACTCTACAGCTTTTAGAGCTAGGCTTACCTATGGTGGTTGTGCTCAATAAGATAGAGAGCGCTCAGAAAAAGGGCATTAAGATTGATATAGATGCTTTATCTAAGCAATTAACTGTGCCTGTTTTATGTGTGACACCTGATGACCAAAGTTCGATATCGAATATAAAAAGCAAACTCAATAGACTTGATCTGTTGGCTTGCCAGCCTCAATGTAAATTGACTTACTCTGATACCGTTGAATCCTACCTTGCTCAGGCCAAAAATATTGCTGTGTTGCCTTATTTAGCTAAGCGTGCTCAAGTTTTAGCACGTTTGCATGTTATGTTACCGAAAGAAGATATGGAAGAGGTAGATATTGAGATTGCTTCTA
This sequence comes from Shewanellaceae bacterium UBA2521, assembly GCA_002341165.1. Taxonomy (GTDB): domain Bacteria; phylum Pseudomonadota; class Gammaproteobacteria; order Enterobacterales; family Shewanellaceae; genus UBA2521. The sequence continues at coordinate 31,668 of DDNL01000001.1, read as the reverse complement.
CACGTTATCAGCGTGTCGAATCTATATGTCATGAAGCGGTACAAGATACAAACAAGAAAAAAATAAGTGATTATTTAGACTTAGTTTTTTTACATAAATACTGGGGCGTACCCTTGTTTTTAGTCGTGATGTATGCGGTTTTTATGTTTGCCATAGGTGTGGGTAACAGTTGGATCGACTTTTTTAGCATCCTAGCAGGTGCCTTTTTTGTAGATTACTTTGCTTATATGCTAACTAGCTTAGGTGCATCAGAGGTGGTGGTTCAACTCTTAGCACAAGGTGTTGGAGGAGGGATACAAACCGTTATTTCTTTTATTCCTGTGATGGTACCTCTGTTCATTGCTTTGAGTGTTTTAGAGTCATCAGGCTACTTATCTCGGGCTTCTTTTGTTATAGAAGGTGCTATGAAAAGAATTGGTTTGCCGGGTAAAGCTTTTGTGCCTATGGTGGTTGGTTTTGGGTGCTCTGTTCCTGCAATTATGGCGACCCGATCGCTCAACAAAGAGCGTGAGCGTATTATTACCGGTATGATGACGCCTTTTATGTCTTGTGGTGCGCGGTTACCTATTTATGTCTTATTTGCGGCCACTTTTTTCCCTTCTTCATCAGAGTCACTGGTTTTTCTTTTGTACTGCATTGGTTTGTTGGCTGCTTTGGGTACAGGGCTTTTACTTAGTCGTACTGTTTTACCTGGATATCACACTCAGCAAGTGATGGAACTTTCCGCATACCAAGTACCTCGATTAGACGTTGCATTGCAACAGGCTTATAAGCGCATGATGAGCTTTATCTGCGGTGAAGGCAAAATTATTGTGATAGCCGTGGCTTTTCTCACTTTGTTAAATTCATTTTCAATGGAAGGTGAAGTCACGAAAGATGCATCGATTTTACAGGTCATCAGCCAAGAAGTGACGCCTGTTTTTTCGCCTATTGGAATTCAAGAAGATAATTGGCCCGCAACAGTGGGTATTATTGTAGGTTTGTTTGCGAAAGAGGTAGTTGTTGGTACGCTCAATAGTCTTTATTCGGTACCGGATCAACAAAGTATCCACTCAAAGAGACCTTCTTTATCTCAGGCATGGGACGATGCTTGCTCTCGTTTACAGCATGAATTAGCCGCTTGGTTGTTTTGGGTCAAAACGCCACAACCTTTGGATACCTCAGGTCAGACTTCGATGTTACAGAACTTATCACAGGGATTTGGCTCCACTTCAGCGGCTTTTGCGTATCTTTTACTTATTTTGCTTTACACGCCTTGCATCTCGGCTATTGCTGCTTTGATTAAAGAATTTGGCATGATGTGGGCGTTGGCCTCGAGTCTATGGACTTCTTATTTGGCCTATGCTGTTGCAGCACTTTATTATCAAAGTACTTTGTTTATGGAGCAACCTGGTTTAAGTACGGCGTGGATAGCTTTTTTTATCTCAGGTTTTGTGCTGATTTATTGGATTTTACGTAAACAGAGCCAAAAAACGCCAGAATTAATTCCTGTTCTTGAAATCAATTAATTTTAATGTAGAATCAGACGCTATTCTTAGCGAAGCCTTGTTGGGTATCATATAAGGCTTCGGCGTGATCAGATCACGTAGCAATAAGCATTTTTTTACTTAGGTTATTTTGGAGAGTTTCCCCATGAGCGAGAAGGACACAGATGTTCGTCCGAGTCACTTTATTCGACATATCATTGATCAAGATTTAAAGTCAGGCGCACACACGTCTATCCACACAAGATTTCCACCTGAACCGAACGGATATCTCCATATCGGACATGCGAAATCTATTTGTCTTAATTTTGGCTTGGCACAGGATTATCAAGGACAATGTAACTTGCGCTTTGATGATACCAACCCAGAAAAAGAAGATGTCGATTTTGTACGCTCTATCCAAGAAGATGTGAAATGGCTCGGCTTTGCGTGGGATGGCGATATTTGTTATTCATCTCGTTATTTTGATCAGCTTTATGGTTATGCTATGGAGCTGATCGAGAAAGGCTTAGCTTATGTGTGCTTTTTAGATGCTGAGCAAACTCGTTTATATCGAGGCACGTTGACCGAGCCTGGTAAACCAAGCCCTTATCGCGATACACCTATTGAAGAAAACAAAGCTCTTTTTGAGAAAATGCGCCGTGGTGAGTTCAAAGAAGGTGAATGTGTACTCAGAGCCAAAATCGATATGGCGTCTGACTTTATTTGCATGCGTGATCCAGTCATTTATCGGATTAAATTTGCTCAGCATCATCAAACAGGTGATACTTGGTGCATTTATCCTATGTACGATTTTACCCATTGCATCAGTGATGCGATTGAAGAGATCACCCATTCCCTTTGTACACTTGAGTTTCAAGATAACCGCCGCTTGTATGATTGGGTTTTAGACCATATTTCTATCCCAGCACGCCCGCGTCAATATGAGTTTTCTCGCTTGAATTTGGAATACACCATGATGTCTAAGCGCAAGCTCAGCGAGCTGGTGGAGCGTCAAATTGTTTCCGGCTGGGATGATCCGAGAATGCCTACGATCGTCGGTCTGCGTCGCCGAGGTTACACACCAGCATCGATTCGACAGTTCTGTCAACGTATTGGCGTCACTAAACAAGAAAACTGTGTCGAAATGAGTATGCTTGAAGCCTGTATACGTGATGACTTGAATGAGAATGCACCACGTGCGATGGCCGTCTTAGATCCTGTGAAGCTGGTAATCGAGAATTTTGATGGTGCGACGCAATACCTACAAGCGCCTTGTCATCCAACGCACGAGCACATGGGTGGACGCACTTTGCCTTTCACCCAAGAGATTTGGATCGATAGGGCTGATTTTCGTGAAGAAGCCAATAAGAAGTACAAACGTCTGGTCTTAGGTAAAGAGGTACGTTTGCGTAATGCTTATGTGATTAAGGCTGAGCGTGCAGAGAAAGATGCGCAAGGTGTAATACAAACTATCTATTGTAGCTATGATCCGGATACGCTTGGTCAAGCACCAGCAGATGGTCGTAAGGTAAAAGGCGTGATTCATTGGGTAAGTGCGCAAGAATGTGCGCCTGCTGAGTTCAGAATTTATGATCGCCTCTTTAATGTGGCTCAAGTGAAAGATTTAGATGCAGATTTAAACCCTGACTCTCTAGAAGTGAAACAAGGCTTTGTCGAGATAGGTTTACAAGACGCTGAAGCTGAATATGCCTATCAATTTGAGCGTGAGGGATATTTCTGTGCTGACTCCAAATATTCCTCGTCAAATCAATTAGTTTTTAACAGAACGGTCGCCTTAAGAGACACCTGGGCAGGCTAAGATCACGATTTACTTTTAAATAAAAACCGCCTTATTGGATAAGGTGGTTTTTTTTTTGCTTAAGTTTTTAGAGGAGCGTTCGATATAGTTGTTGTGCTTCTATATATAAACCATTTATTAGGTGCTATAAAGTGAATAGTAGCTTAACTCTAAAACTAACAGCCGTATTTACCATGCTCATTTTTGTGATGAGCACGACTCAGCTGATCATCGCTTATAGAAATCAAAATATAGAGACGAAATCTGCTGTCAAGACTATTTCTGATTATCAGGTTATGTCTGCTTCCCGCCAAGTTGATTATTGGTTAGAAATTAATGAAATGTACATTAGTGCCTACAACTATGCTTCTATAGAAGAGAATAGGTTTGAAATTATTAAAGATTTTGATAGTGGACTTTTATCAACAGATTTTAAGGCCATTTTTGCAGGAGATAAGTCAGGAAATTATATCGCAGACTCAAAGCTGATGAAAAAATTACCTTCTGATTATGATCCGCGCAAACGTAGCTGGTTCAAAGAAGGTATTAAAAGTGAGAAAGCTCATTATTCTAATGCTTTCAAAAGCTCTTCTTCAGGTAAAAATATTATTGCAGTAGCTAGACGCTCACCGAGTAATAAGAACATTGTCATTGCTGCGCAGTATGGTATCGATGATTTGGGCTCACCTCTTGATAGAATACAGACTGAAGATTCTTTTGCACTCTTATTTGGCTCGCATGATGAAATTTTATCGTCTCCTAATGAAGACGATGATTTAAAGAAAATGACGGCTATCCATCCTGAGTTTACACGCGAGCAATTTGAGGTAATAGCTCAATACTATGAAAATAATGGTGATTTTATCCGATATGATTTGTACGGCAAAGAATATTTGCTTGATGCCCAATATCTAGAGCGATTAGATTGGTGGGTTGTTTTTGCTTTGGATTCGAAAAAAATTGATGGTCCGATTAACGCACTGTTAATTGCTTCACTGAGTATGTTTATCGTTCAGTTTTCGCTAATCATAGCTTTAATCACCTTTGTGGTCAGACGCATGCTCTCACCTTTAATTCAGGCTACTGATACCATTCATGCTTTAGCACAAGGTGATGGTGACTTAACCATTAAAGTTGATGTGAAAAGTAACGATGAAATTGGTGAGCTGTCTTTGAGTGTCAATACTTTTATCTCCAAATTACACGGCATTATTTCTGAAGTGGTTGAAAGTGGTAAACAAGTTGACAGTCAAGCAACAGGCTTTAGTGAAATTGTCTCTGAATCTAAAGAAGGGTTATTGTCGCAGCAGCATGAAATTACGCAAATTGCTGCCGCAGTACATCAAATGTCAGCAACAGCTGTTGAAGTGGCTAATAATGCTGAGTCAACTGCTGCAGCTACAATCAAATCATCGGAAGATTGTAGTGAAGGTAAGCGCGTTATTCTTAAAAACCAAGAAGCAATCACCAGCTTGGCAAATCAAGTAGACAATACATCCAAGGTAATTGGAGAGCTTGAAAGTAACACGCAAAACATCAATACGATCTTATCAACGATTCAAGATATTGCTGAGCAAACCAACTTGCTAGCACTCAATGCCGCCATTGAAGCTGCACGTGCTGGAGAGCAAGGTCGAGGGTTCGCCGTTGTTGCCGATGAAGTACGTGTTTTATCACAAAAAACACATGGTTCTACAGATGAAATTAGAGCTATGATTGAAACACTTTTACAAAATACCGATAGTGCGGTTACGACGATGCAAGATAGCTTATCTTATGCGAATGAAAGTGTAGAAGAAGCGAATAATGCTACACGCGCACTAGAAGAAATTGCTAAATCGATTAATGAAATTTCCGATATGTCTACCCACATAGCAAGTGCTGCTGAAGAGCAGCGTGCTGTAACGGAAGAAGTCAGTCGTAATGTACAGTCTGTGAGTGCGACCTCTGATGAGATGGTGAGTAGCGCAGAAAATACTGTAAGTATGTCAGACGAGCTAAACGGCATATCTAAGCAGTTAAATGATCAAGTTGGACAATTTAAATTGTAAGGTAGAACCATGCGTTTAAGAGCAACATTAGGTACGAAATTAGCTATTATTTTTGGTATATTATGCCTTTTGGTTGCAATATTCCAAAATGGCTACGTCATTCTTAAAATGCGTAATGATCTTTATCATAGTGTTCAATCTAACTCTAATTATTTACTTTCCTTTGGTGCAGCGCAGCTTTCAACTTATTACGGCTTACATGAAAAACGTATTATGGGTTACACCAATGCAGATTTAACTCAGTTGAAAGAACTAGAAAGTGATTTAAATGTTTTGTTTAAGAGTAGTAATTTTATGACGGCTTATATTGCTGCATCCGATGCATCATTTTATTCTGCGCCTAAAATTGAATTGCCTCCTACTTATACACCTGTTGTAAGACCTTGGTTTACTTCTGTGAAGAACGTCGGAGACTTGGTGTTCTCAGATGTATATAAAGACGCATTTACCGGCAAAATGGTTTTAACGCTTTCACGTTATATGCAAAACGATGCGCAAAATAGAAAAGTAGTTATTGCAGGTGACTTATTTTTGACAACCAAAGCACTTGAAAAGCTCTTTCATGATGTGACTACAGAAAGTAGTTATATGGTTTTAGTGGGTAAAGACGGTACGATTTTATTCTCGCCTTATCAAGAAGAGTTGCTTAAACCTATTCAAGATATTGTACCTGATTTGACTCAAGAGCAGATTAATAAATACAGTAGTGAAAGTTATGAGTTAGAGCCTTATAAGATTAAAGATTATGATGGCTTCGTATCTACAGATATCATCGACAAAACCGGTTTTTCTATGGTGATGTTGACCAATAAAGCGATTGTTTTTGATGATTATTACACTCATACATGGGGCATTATTCTTTTTGCTTTCTTTGAGACCGTCATAGGTCTTGGCATTATGGTCATCCTCATTTACCGTATGTTGAAAACCCTGCGTGATGTGAATATTGCCATCAAAGATTTAGCTGAAGGTGAAGGGGACTTAACGATTTCGGTTCAGGTCGACAGTTCTGATGAAATTGCTAAGCTTGCTCACGAAGTGAACTTGTTTATTAGAAAGCTACATAAGATCATATCTGAAGTGGTGTCTTTGGGGAATCAAATCAGTGATCACTCTATGTCTTTTAATAATATGGCGAAGAAAACACAGAGTCAGTTGAGTTCTCAGCAGTCTGAGGTGACGCAGATTGCAGCGGCGGTGCATCAAATGTCAGCCACGGCTCAAGAGGTGGCCTCCAATGCAGAGAGAACCGCTACTGCAACGGTCGATTCAGCTAAACACTGTGAACAAGGTAAAGAAGTTGTACAAAAGAACAAAGAGTCGATTACTAAGCTTGCCGATCAAGTGCGTCATACTTCAGACGTTATCAGTGAGCTAGAATCTAATACACAAAACATTACGACGATTCTCTCAACCATTCAGGATATTGCGAAACAAACTAACTTGCTTGCTCTTAATGCAGCCATTGAAGCCGCTCGAGCTGGAGATCAAGGCCGAGGCTTCGCAGTTGTTGCTGATGAAGTACGAGTGTTATCGCAAAGAACTCATGGATCAACGGAAGAAATTAAAACCATGATTGACAGTTTATTGGTCAACACCGATAGTGCAGTGAAAACGATGGAGCAAAGTCTTGGTTTAGCTAACGGTAGTGTAGAAGAAGCGAATAATGCTACAAAAGCTTTAAATGAGATTTCTCGTTCTATTGAGCAAATATCAGATATGTCTACTCAGATTGCGAGCGCAGCAGAAGAGCAAAGAGCGGTGACCGATGAAGTGAGTCGCAATATTCAGTCGGTATCTCAGTTTAGTGACCAGATGGTGCAAGCTGCAGGTGAATTTGTTCGTATGTCGGAAAGCTTGCGTTCTGTTGCAGGTGATTTAGGAGATACCGTGGGTAAGTTCAAAGTATAAAAGTATAATAGGCAAAAGCTTAGATATGACTTTTTACTTTTTGCTCTGGCATTCATGATGAATATATATATGTAGTATGGTAAACTAGAGTCCGGTTAAAATGGATTCAGGCTATGTATTTTTGATGTTAAAACAAGTTAAAATTTTTCCAATTCATTCTGTCGACGGTTCTGTTGATTTATCTGGTTCAAAAAGTATTTCAAACCGTGTATTGCTTTTAGCCAGCTTAGCTCAAGGCTCGACAAGAATTACCCGTTTGCTCCTGAGTGATGATACGCAGCATATGCTTAACGCGTTATCTAGCTTAGGTGTGTCTTATGAGCTTGATCAAGTCAAGCAAACCTGCACTATACAAGGTGTGTCTGGTCGCTTTTCCTCTCCTTTAGAACCTCTTTTCTTAGGTAATGCGGGTACAGCAATGAGGCCTCTTACAGCGATTTTAAGCTGTATTGAAGGTGACTTTGAGCTGGTGGGTGAACCTCGGATGGAAGAGCGTCCTATCTCTGATCTGGTCGAGGCTCTAACAAGCTTAGGAGCTCAGATTACTTACCTCAAGCAAGAAGGTTATCCGCCTTTGCGTATTCAGGGTCGAGCTTTATCAGGTCGTGAAGTGCATATATCTGGCGCGTTATCGAGCCAGTATATTTCTGCACTGCTCATGATGGCACCTCTTATGCCTGATGGGCTGGTGGTGCATATCACTGGGGAGTTGGTATCGAGACCTTATGTAGAGATGACGATTGCTTTGATGCGTCGCTTTGGTGTGCAAGTAGATCAAGTGCATCCATATAAATTTGAGATACCTGCGGGTCAGAGTTATCGCGCAGTAGACACCTTTATGATAGAGGGAGATGCCTCAACAGCAAGCTACTTCTTGGCTGCTGCTGCGATTTGTGGTGGTGAAGTTGAAGTGCGTGGTGTAGGACGCAAAAGCATTCAGGGCGAGCTCGAATCTGTTCGTGTCTTAGAACAAATGGGGGCTTCGATCTCCTTTCTTGATGAAAGTGTGATATGTCGTCGCGCTCAGCCTTTAAAAGCGGTACATATTGATGCAACGCATTACCCAGATACCGCGATGACTCTTGCTGTGGTCGCTTTGTTTGCAACAGGTACAACGCGTATTGAAGGTATTTATAACTGGCGTCTCAAAGAAACAGATAGACTGACTGCAATGCGTATAGAGCTGAGTAAGCTCGGCGCAACGGTTGTTGAAGGTGAAGATTTTATAGAAATTACACCACCTAAAATATGGCAATATGCAACGATAGAAACTTACCAAGATCATAGAATGGCGATGTGCTTCTCTTTAGCCAGTCTAAGCACTCAGGGTGTTTCGATTCTCGATCCTCTGTGTGTGAAGAAAACTTGCCCCAATTACTTTGAAATATGGAGTCGTCTGACAAGTACGCAATTAGAGTTTAAATGCATTCCATAATTTAGTGTATACTGTGTTCAGTTTTTTATAGCTTTACAATGAAGTGTTCAAAAGGAAAAAATATGACAGATATAATCCCTGTTATTACGATTGATGGACCAAGTGGTGTAGGAAAAGGCACGCTTTGTCAAAAATTAGTAAATCGCTTTAAATGGAACTTGCTCGATAGTGGTGCTATCTATCGAGTACTTGCTTTGGCAGCGATGCATCATAACGTTTCTTTAACTGATGAAGAATCTCTTTCTGCTTTAGCTGCACATTTAGATCTTGAATTTATACCTGATGACTCAGGTCATGAGACAAGAGTGATGCTCGAGGGAGAAGATGTCTCAAGCGAGATACGCCTTGAAAGTTGCTCCCAAGCTGCTTCAAAAGTTGCAGCCTTCCCTTGTGTTCGCGAAGCATTGCTGCGAAGACAAAGGCTATTTCATAAGTCTCCTGGGCTTATCGCGGATGGTCGAGATATGGGCACGGTGGTCTTTACAGAAGCACCGGTAAAGATTTTCTTGACAGCCAGCTCTGAAGAGCGCGCTAAACGTCGCTATAATCAGTTGCTAGAAAAGGGTGTTGGTGTTAAAATGGAGGATGTTTTAGCTGATGTGAAGCAGCGCGATCATCGTGATACACATAGGTCTGTTGCGCCTTTGATTCCCGCGAGTGATGCGTTGGTGATCGACACAACGAATATGAGCATAGAGCAAGTATTTGATATTGTAGTCGAGCAGATCATTAAAATTTCGTATTGATGCTGGTAAAAAGCATTAAAATTAACCCTTAGCAGTCGAGTAGAGGATGACTTGACTATTATTAACTACTCTGCACTCAGGATGATGGTGCAGCAAATTAAGACATTAAAGTATTTATTATGACAGAATCTTTTGCTGATTTATTTGAACAATCTTTACAAGAAATCGAAACACGCCCAGGTGCAATCCTAAAAGGTGAAGTTGTTAAGATAGAAAATGACAACGTGATCATTGATGCAGGCCTTAAGTCTGAAAGCGTGATATCTATCGAACAATTTAAAAATGCACGTGGTGAACTAGAAGTCGCTGTAGGTGACGAAGTTGATGTTGCACTCGATGCAGTTGAAGACGGCTTTGGTGAAACTCAGCTTTCAAGAGAGAAAGCGAAGCGTCACGAAAGTTGGATCCATCTAGAAAAAGCATTTAACGATGCTGAAACTGTAACAGGTTGCATCAATGGTAAAGTTAAAGGCGGTTTCACTGTTGACGTAAATGGTATCCGTGCTTTCTTACCTGGTTCTCTAGTTGACGTTCGCCCAATGCGTGATACATCACACATCGAAGGTAAAGAGCTTGAGTTCAAAGTGATTAAGCTTGACCAGAAACGTAACAACGTCGTTGTTTCGCGTCGTGCTGTAATCGAATCAGAAAGTAACCAAGAACGTGATGAGTTAATCGAGAAGCTTCAAGAAGGTATGGAAGTTAAAGGTATCGTGAAGAACCTAACTGACTACGGTGCTTTCGTTGATCTAGGCGGTATCGATGGTCTACTACATATCACAGATATGTCTTGGAAGCGTGTAAGACATCCGAACGAAATCGTGAACATGGGTGATGAAATCCTTGTTAAAGTATTGAAGTTCGACCGTGATCGTACGCGTGTTTCTCTAGGTCTTAAGCAATTAGGCGAAGATCCTTGGGCTGCAATTAGTGCACGTTACCCTGAAGGTGCTCGTTTGTCAGGTGTTGTTACAAACTTAACTGACTATGGTTGTTTCGTTGAAGTTGAAGATGGTGTAGAAGGTCTTGTACACGTATCTGAAATGGATTGGACAAACAAAAACATCCACCCATCTAAAGTGGTTCATTTAGGTGATACAGTTGAAGTGATGGTTCTTGAGATTGATGAAGAGCGTCGCCGTATTTCTCTAGGTTTGAAACAGTGTAAAGCTAACCCTTGGGCTGAGTTTGCTGCAAAGTTCAATAAGTCTGATAAAGTTTCTGGTAAGATCAAGTCAATCACTGACTTTGGTATCTTCATCGGTCTTGATGGCGGCATTGACGGTCTAGTACATCTTTCTGACATTTCATGGGCAGAGAACGGTGAAGAAATTGTTCGTGAATACAAGAAAGGTCAAGAAATCGAAGCTGTAGTTCTTTCTGTTGACGCTGAAAGAGAGCGCATTAGCCTAGGTATCAAACAGTTAGATGAAGACCCGTTTAACTCTTATCTTGCAGATAAGAAAAAAGGTGCAATTCTTTCTGGAACTATAACTGAAGTTGATGCTAAAGGTGCTACAATTGAATTAGCAGAAGGCGTTGAAGGTTATATTCGTGTAGCGGATATTTCTAGAGATAGAATTGAAGATGCCAGTACTGTTTTAACAGTTGGTGAAACTGTTGAAGCTAAGTTTATGAGTGTTGATAAAAAGACTCGTGTCTTAAGTCTATCTATTCGTGCAAAAGATGAGTCTGAAGAGAAGAAAGCAATCGCTTCTTTGAAAAAGCAAGAAAAGACTGTGTCTAACGCAATGTCTGAAGCATTCAAAGCTGCTCGCAGCGAGTAATCTTAGGTAAGGATAGCTTTATGCTATCCTTATTGATGAATGATTGTGACGGAGAGAAAAAATGACTAGATCCGAGCTAATCGAAATACTAGCTGAAAAAAATCCAGATCTGATGCATAAAGATGTAGAAAGCTCTGTAAAGTATATGCTAGAACAGATGACTCAAACTCTTGAAAAGGGTAATCGTGTTGAAATTAGAGGCTTCGGTAGCTTTTGTCTACATTATAGAGCGCCTCGAAGCGGACGTAACCCTAAAACAGGCTCAACTGTTGAGCTTGAAGCAAAGCTGGTTCCGCACTTTAAGCCTGGCAAAGAATTGCGCGAGAGAGTGAATATCTTTAAGCCGCAAGTAATGCCTAGTGCTCATATCAATCATATTAACTCTGAAAAAGAGAATGAAAGCGATTTAATCGAATTGTAATCTCCTGTTATTAGAGTTTTTAAAACACCTTACCTTATGTAAGGTGTTTTTTTTATGCTCACTATATTTGAGTAATCATGATATGATATTTTTACAGTGAAAATCTACTTATACAAGGAGTTATAACTGATGAAAACCATTGAAGTAAAGCATCCCTTAGTGCAGCACAAGCTTGGTTTAATGCGGATGAAAGAGATCACAACCAAGAGGTTTCGTGAGCTTGCTAATGAAGTGACGAGTTTATTAACTTATGAAGCAACAGCAGACTTTCAATTAGAAAAAACAGATATTTTAGCTTGGAATGGCACAACAACCATTGAGCAAATTAAAGGTAAAAAAGTCACGGTTGTACCTATCTTGCGCGCAGGGTTAGGCATGATGGATGCAGTATTAGAGCATATGCCTAATGCACGTGTCTCTGTGATAGGTATTTATCGAGATGAAGAAAGTCTAGAGCCAGTACCTTATTTTGAAAAACTAGCTAATCAAATCGAAAATAGATTAGCCTTGATTGTTGACCCTATGCTGGCAACAGGAGGTACAATGATTGCTGCGATTGATTTACTCAAAAAACGTCATTGTAATCAGATCAAAGTACTGACTTTGGTTGCTGCACCTGAAGGTTTATCGGCTCTTGAAGTGGCTCACCCAGATGTTGAACTGTATACAGCTTCTATAGACGAAAAACTGAATGAGCAAGGCTATATTATACCGGGTCTTGGAGACGCTGGAGATAAGATCTTTGGTACAAAATAGTACGATGTAAAAAGCTATCGAGCTATGATGTTTGCCAGTATATGGTTTGACTTAAAGTAAAGGTTTCGTGCGGCTTTAGGTCAACACTATCGTCAAGAATATTGCAGGCTTCTAAACAGACCATATGCAGGTAGTCATCCTGATTAAAGTTGCTCAGCCTTTTGGATTTCTCGATCCAAGGGTTCCATAATACACAAGAAGAGCTATGCTCTCGTTTGACCACAATAGTACCTTGAGTTGTTTTGAGTTGCTGTGTGCTCGATGCATTGTGGTACATACGATCCGTTTCTTTATAAATTGACACTTCGCCCGCTGTCTGATGTTTATTTTGATTGAACTCAATATAAGGTGTATTCACTAAACCATCTACTTTAAGCTTTTTAATATTTTGAATATCGAAATAAGTATGTAATGCTTGTGAAAACTTGATTGGATAATCTTCATTATTTTGCGTTGTTAAACTGATTTTGAGCTGTGTAGATAAAGCTATAGTTACAGTCAGCTGAGTGCGATGTGGCCAAAATTGGGTTTCTATCTCTGATGTAGGTAGTGTTAAGGTGATTAAAACTTCTTGCTCGCTTTCTTGTATACGTTCTAGGTGCCATATTTTATGGCGCGCAAAGCCATGTTGAGGATAATCTGGCTCAGGATGTAAACCAAACCAAGGCCAGCATATCGGTATACCTCCGCGCATGGATACGCCTTTTTCATAAGTTTCTGCTTGAGAGATCCAGAGCAAAGAAGGTTGGTTTTTAGGCTGGAAATGAGTGACTTGTGCACCTTGAAGAAAGATATGTGCATGGCACATAGGACTATTTACTTCGATATACTGGAGCCCTTGAGAATGTACTTTGTGTTCAATATAGCTCATAAGTATTCCTTCGTCTGTAAGCTTTATTTTATGATAAAATAGATATGCATATTACTTTATCATACAGAGTTTATTTCATGAATATAGAGCTTAGTTTTTTTATAAAAAAGATCGTTAGTTTATGTTTGATGCCCTTGAATTTTTCGTTATTTTCATTGCTCATCTACTGGATAGGAAAAGACATTTACCCTAAGTTCTTTCATTTTTTTTTAGGTTTTATTGTGCTGTTTTTGATTGTGTGTAGTTGCTCAAAGCTCACTTATCCAGCTTTGGCTTATCTGGAAGACATGTATCCTGTGCAAAATAATGCTCAAGTTGGGCACTGTGTTGTGCATGTTTTAGGAAGCGGCTATCAAGAAGATGCGAAACTTCCTGCTGTGCAGCAGCTTTCTCGTACTGGACGTTCTCGCTTATTGGAAGGGTTAAGACAAATCGAACTGTTAAAAACAACAAACAAGTCTTGCATTTTGGTCGTCAGTGGTTATGTTTCACATGGAAATAGATCATCACATGCAAATCTTATGGCTCAAGCAGCGCGAGAACTTGGCTATGATGGAAAGCTTATTTTACTTCACGAAGCAAAAGATACGATTGAAGAAGCACAGGGTTTACAAGTAGAAGGTGTTAAAAATGTGATTTTAGTGACGTCTGCTTTACATATGCACAGATCGGTGCAGATTTTTGAGGCAGCAGGTATTCAGGTTACACCTGCGCCTACTGATTATGTCGCTTTATCTACGTTAAATAGTGCTTTGATTTCTGTAAGAAATTTAACTTATTTCACTGAAGCATGGCACGAATATATAGGCTTATTATGGTGGACATACAGAAAAGCATCTGTATTTGCTGATACGCCAGTATCGGGAACAAGATAAATTTAGATTGTAAGCTGAGCACAATGGAATATGTAACCGGCTTGTAAGTCATGTTCCTTCTGAGATAAGGCCAGAGCACTTTGACCGTCATCTGGCTTTATCTATGTTGAACATTTATTGAATTGTATTGATCTGTATAGAGTTGTTCACTTCGATAGCATACTTATGTTGATCAGCTTTTTGATCGAATATGCCTTTGAAAAACTGTGTGACTAAACCTTGTAGAGCTATACTATGTGTTTTCTGGTAATTCAATTCTATGTTTTGAAAGATTTTTATAGGTCGACCAAACACCGATTTTTTTTTAAATATGATATCTTTAGTATATCCTTTGAAGTTGACTAAACTACTGTGTGTTACAGGCATTGTATTCTTACTGCTTATCCTCGCTATGACAGATTCGAAAGGTAAGTCTAGTTTTTGACTTGTTTTGCATTTGTATTGCTGCAAACGCGCTTGTGGTTGATGCGCATTCAATATGCTGATCATCGGCTCTGTACCTGTTGTCGTGGAATAGTGCTGAGAATTTATATCTAACATTTTATTCGGTACAACTTGATCATTATTGATTTGAATAAGCATAAGAGGCTGCTTATCTAAATTATCTCGAAGTTGATAAATACTCGATATAGGATCTGCAGCACTTGCAACCATCCGTGCAATTTGAGTGAAAAAGAATACAAATTCTTCTTTATCTTGTTGCCATACACTGTTGTAAGTGGGGAGCTGATGTTTTTTCTGTTGATATATCCAAGCTAATTTTATATTTTTCAGAATCGTATTTTGGTAAGACGAGGAGTGAAAAATAATCTCTGTCATATCCATAGCAGGTGAAACAAGTGCCGCAGCTTGAAAAAGATAAGGATTATTTTCTTCTGCGTAGTCAGATGCATAAGCTGCAATGCTCTCAGCAATAATAGCTCCAAGCGAGAAGCCTTGTATGCCTACTTTTTGTATATCAATCTTTAGATCATCTAAAAGCACTGTGTGGGGAGATGTCTTGGATACCGGTAAATGCATAATAGCTAATTTGAGAGCTAGAAAGTCTAAGACAGCTTGTCTGATGTTGTCTCTGATAGTTGGTAAGCTGTGTGTATAAAGAAAAGTTTCTAGGCCATAGAACTCTTCTCTCTCTGATGCACTAAAATCAGCCTTCCTGTAAGGTGCATAGTCATGCTGTTCATTTCGGGTTAAGTAAATCGAGCGCATACCATGAAAAGGTAAATCAATAGAAATAGTCGCTAAGCCTTGTTTACTGTATTGCTCAGCGAGAAGGAGGTTGTCTTCTTTAGAGCTGGTAATGCCGTGTGTTAACAAAACGATAGGCCAACCTTGTGTAGGCGCTTCTCCTTCTGGAGTCGTGATCAAGACATCAATGTTACCTCTTTGTATTATTTTCGGTAATGGATTCAATGCGGTAACATAGTGTGCAGGATCAATAACCTTATCTTTGTAGGTTAATGAAGCTTCAGGGTGGTTGACATTCCATGTGATCAGTTGCTGTTGTAAGGTGTTGAATGTTTCAGGAGTGTGCATTGAAGCAAGCAAAATAAAATCGACCTGATTTTGAGTTTGATGGGTGAGTGCATCAATGAGTGCTGTTTTATCCTCTGTGCTAGGTTGTGCCTGATAGAGTCTGAGTAAAGCTGCCATATTGGTTGAAGCGCCAGTCCAGTAGCGATTTTTTAATTGATCGTGACAGGTGAATATCGAATTATCAAAAGCATCTTCATGATACTGAGATATGCACGAGCCTTCTTCCTTAAATTGATGTGATGCATAAAGGGGAAGATGTAGCTGTGCAGAATAGATTGTTGTGTGACTAAGTTGTGAAGATAAAAAGTTGGACCCAAAAAAGCCACCTCGATTCGGTTGCATCATAGCATCTTGCATACGTATCAGTTTAGGTGAGATATAATGGTCACAATGTGAGCCACAGAGTTCAAAAAGGTGATTCATATCTTTATAACTTTCTTTTTGCAAGTGATTCAATGCAACATGATAACTTTGCTTAGGGTTTGAAGGCGGATTCTGAGTATCTTCAATCATGTGTTGCATCACCACATTATAAGTGGTTTGCGGAGCTAATGTTGTGAACACAGATGTATAGATGACCTGATCTGCGTTCTGCCCAAACCGTGCTTCTAGGATTTTTAGTGCATCATATACAGGTGTAGAGGGCTGAGAGACTAGATGCTTTAAGGTATCAGACGCTTTGATAGCACGCCCTTGTGTATCGAGTAAGCGATTATTGATGGAGATAAGATACGATGTTCCTGTTTTAAAAGGATAAATAGGTTGAATGACAATGTGATCGGATGCGTCAACGAATACAGTATATGCATCTGCATAAGATCTACGACTGTTTGCGTTATAGGTAATATCTTTTTGTGGAACATAAGTAAGCTGCTTAATCTGTTCAGGATGACATATTTCAATGCGATCGAGTTCTGTAGTAAAGCAATCTGCGTGTTGAGGTGAAGCAGACTTAAGCTCTACTTGATAAACCTGAATAGATGCTCCATCTAGTGTGTTTTTATTGATGCTAACACCTTCTTTTGATGCAAGAGGAATATGTATTGGCGCATTAACGGGCCAACCATCGAAGGTATCCATGATATTTTCGAGCTGAGATAAGTCTCGGGTACCATCATCCAGCATTGTATTGAAATTATAGGTACCATCAAAAGATTTTTGAAAATAAAAATCATTAGGAGGTAAAAAATCTAAATAAGAAAAGTCATCAGTAGTCTGTGCTAGATGAGCTGCGTAAGCAGTTTTGATGAGAGTACAAGATAAAATGAAAAGAGAAGCGAGATTCAATCTAACCATAATAATAACATCCTATGTTAAAAATCGATTATAGTGACGGCGCCATTATGTGACACCGCCGAGCATCTTAAATGAATGGATGTTAAATTAATAGATCATATTTGGTTAAAAATAAGTTAATATCTTAAAGGCTTAACCTTATTTTTTTACTTAACACGCATTCCAGGTTGTGCCCCTAAATGAGGTTCTAAGATCCATAAATCTTTTCCACCTGGACCTGCAGCAAGCACCATACCTTCAGAGACACCAAATCGCATTTTTCTCGGTGCTAAGTTTGCAACCATTACAGTGAGTTTTCCAACCAACTCTTCCGGAGCATAGGCCGACTTAATCCCTGCAAAAACTTGCTTCTTCTCATCACCTAAATCAAGTTGTAACTGTAGCAGCTTCTGTGCTCCATCAACATGCTCCGCTTGAACAATACGTGCAATACGTAAATCAATTTTTGCAAAGTCATCAAAGCTGATAGTTTCTGAAATCGGATCTTGCTTCACGGCAGATGATTCTTGTTTCTCAACTTGAGCTTGTTGTACGTTTTGCTCTTTTTTGGAAGCTTCAACAATGGCTTCAATTTGTTTAGGATCAATACGCTGCATCAAAGCTTTAAAAGCTTGTATCTCATGACAGTAAAGAGGCTTAGATATATCTTCCCATGCTAATTGAACATTCAGAAATGCCTCTGCTTTTTGAGCGAGATTAGGTAAGACAGGCTTGAGATAAGTCATAAGGATTTTGAACGTATGAAGAGCTAAAGAGCAAACTTGGTGCGCTTGCTCAAGCGTTTCATCTTGCTTGACGAGTTTCCAAGGTTCTTGCTGTGCAACATAGGCATTGGCTTGATCAGCTAAAGCCATAATTTCACGCATCGCTTTATTGTATTCGCGCTGCTCAAGAAGGGTGGCAATCTCTTCTTGCTTATCTATACAAGCTTGAATTACAGTTTTATTCTCTATAGATGCAGATAACTTGCCATCAAACTTTTTATGAATAAAGCCTGCTGTTCTTGAAGCAAGATTGACAAGTTTACCCACTAAATCAGAATTGACTCTTTGGGCAAAGTCTTCCAAATTGAGATCAATATCATCAATTTTACTGTTGAGCTTTGTTGCATAATAGTAGCGCAGATAATCTGCATCTAGATGTTCTAAATAGGTGCGAGCTTTAATAAAAGTGCCTTTAGATTTAGACATCTTTTCGCCATTGACAGTCACATAACCATGCGTATGTACATGTGTTGGTTTTCTAAAGTCAGAACCATGCAACATAGCTGGCCAAAACAAACTGTGGAAATAAACAATGTCTTTACCGATAAAGTGGTGTAACTCAGCTTTACTTGAGGCATCCCAGAAACGATCAAAATCAATCTTTTTTTCGGCACACAGTTTTTTAAATGTACTCATATAACCAACAGGTGCATCGAGCCACACATAAAAGTATTTACCAGGTGCGTCAGGAATTTCAAAGCCAAAGTAAGGTGCATCACGAGATATATCCCACTGTTGCAAACCATCTTTAAACCACTCTTGCATCTTATTCGCAATTTCAGGTTGTAAAGCTCCGGAATGAATCCAACTCTCAAGCATAGGTTCAAAAGCAGGTAAGTCAAAAAAGAAGTGTTCTGAATCTTTCATGACAGGTGTTGCACCTGAAAGCGATGACTTAGGATCAATCAAATCAACAGGAGCATAAATAGCACCACACTGATCACAGTTATCACCATATTGATCAGAAGCTTTACAGCGAGGGCAGGTCCCTTTGACAAAGCGATCAGGTAAAAACATATTTTTTTCAGGATCGAAAAGCTGAGATATCGTCTTACTTTTAATATGCCCTTGTTGCTTTAATTTTGAATAGATTTTACAAGCAAGTTCTTTATTTTCTTGACTGTGTGTGGTGTGATAGCAATCAAAGCCAATTTGAAAATCAGCCGAATCCCTTTCATGCTCTTGCTGCATTTTCAGAATCATCTCTTCAGGTGCTATACCTTGTTCTTGCGCTTTGAGCATAATAGGTGTGCCATGTGTATCGTCTGCGCAGACAAAATAGCACTCATGACCACGCATTTTTTGGAAGCGCGACCAGATGTCAGCTTGTATTTGTTCTAGCATATGACCTAAATGGAGTGAACCATTGGCATAGGGTAAGGCTGTAGTAAGTAATATGTTACGTTTTTGATCTGTCATATCTTCAATTGCATATAAATTTGTACTTTAGTTCTAGATGCTCATCATAACTTATTTAGAGCTGTTTTTCATCTATAAACCAGTGTAAAAATTTGACTTCTTTGTGCAATGAGCCATGAATATTTGCTTTAACTTTGATATAATGCGCGCACATTGAGTCAATAAGGTTAGGTTTGTGCATCCACTTGTCAGTTTATATCCATCATTAACTGAAATGAGTTCTCTATCTCAGCGTTGTATTATAGATTGTTTTACTCAACGCCAAGATCCCATTCAAAATATAAACCTCTATGACGGCAATTGTATTCAAGCATTGCATTATCAGGATCAAAATTTGAAGGTTGTCTTTGAACTACCTTACCCTTGTCAAGTCGAACCTCCTCGACTCATGACCCAAATAAAAGATGAAATAGAGCAGTTGTCTGATGTGGCTGAAGTCTTATTCGATATCCAATTTAAGCCACCAGCATCTCACCAGCAACAAAAGATCCCCAGTTTGCGTCATGTCAAACACGTGATCATGGTTGCATCGGGCAAAGGAGGTGTAGGTAAATCAACAACAGCTGTGAATATTGCCTTAGCGCTTGAGCAAGAAGGTGCCAAAGTAGGGCTGCTTGATGCAGATATTTACGGTCCTTCTATGCCTATCTTATGTCAACTTGTTGATCACGATATACAGGTCACACCTGAAAATCATATGAAACCGGCCATGCAATATGGTTTGGCTGTTCAATCTATTGGTTTTTTAGTTAAACCAGAACAAGCTCAGATCTGGCGTGGTCCTATGGCTTCGCAAACCTTATTGCAACTCATTCAAGAAACCAGCTGGCCCGAGCTTGATTATCTTATTGTTGATTTGCCTCCTGGAACAGGAGATATTCAACTGACATTAAGTCAAAAACTAAATTTAAGTGGTGCAATCATCGTCACCACACCGCAAGACTTGGCCACGGCAGATGCAGAAAAGGGCATTGTGATGTTCAATCGTGTGCATGTGCCCATTTTGGGTCTTGTTGAAAATATGAGTTACCATCGATGTACTCAATGTGGGCATGAAGAACATATTTTTGGTAAAGAAGGTGGCAGTTCCATAGCAGAGCGCTATGATGTGCCTATTTTAGGCTATCTTCCACTACATCAAAGTATTCGAGAAAGTGCTGATCAAGGTTGTCCCATTGTTGTAAAGGATGTGTATAGCGATTTATCCCGTACTTACCGAGAGATTGCACAAAAAGCAGTCGCTCATTTAACCAAGCATTCTGATATAACGAATGTATCCATTGACCTAACAGAGAAATAAGAGTGAATATGAATCAAGAACAATGCGTAATTATTGCGATTGCGGGTGCTTCAGCATCAGGTAAGAGTTTAATTGCGAAAACAATCTATGAAGAATTAAGACAGGATTTAGATACGCATGATATTGCTGTCATTAATGAAGATTCGTATTACCGAGATCAATCACATCTTTCACTTGAGCAACGTGAAATGACCAACTACGATCATCCCAAAGCTTTAGATCATGATTTACTTTTTCAGCATTTAACTATGTTACGCAATGGACAAAAAGTTGAGATTCCTATTTACGATTACGCGGAACATAATCGCCTAGCAAAAACGCATACCATCACACCTAAAAGAATTATTATTCTTGAAGGCATCTTACTTCTCACAGATCCTGCATTAAGAAACTTAATGAATGCATCTATTTTCATGGATACACCGCTTGATATATGCTTAGTGCGTCGTCTGGTGCGTGATGTGGAAGAACGTGGTCGTACAATGGATACCGTTTTAGAACAGTATCAGCAAACAGTTCGTCCTATGTTCTTACAATTTATCGAACCTTCTAAACAATATGCAGATATTATTGTACCTCGTGGTGGCAAAAACAGAATCGCTATTGATATTCTTAAAGCACGTATTCAACATTTATTGACTTAAAAGAAAGAGAATAAGAGGTTTGTATGCGATTAACTGATATTGAAATAGAACAATGCTTAGCAGATCAATCAATTCAAATTGATCCAAGACCCACACCTGAACATATTTGTGGTGTGAGTGCAGATGTACGTTTAGGTCATACTTTTAGAGTGTTTGAGGAACATACAGCACCTTACATTGATTTAAGCGGATCAAAAGAGTCTATTCAGCACGTTTTAGATACTGTCATGAGTGACGAAATTTATATTCCTGATGAAGAAGCTTTCTTTTTACATCCAGGACAACTTGTTCTTGCTGTAACGCATGAATCTGTGACGTTAGCACCTGATATTGTTGGCTGGTTAGACGGTCGCTCATCTTTAGCACGTTTAGGACTTATGGTGCATGTTACTGCACACCGTATCGATCCGGGTTGGTCAGGAAAAATTGTATTAGAATTTTTTAACAATGGTAAGTTGCCTTTAGCTTTACGACCTAAAATGCAAATAGGTGCATTAAATTTTGAAAGATTAAAGATGCCGTGTGCTCGACCTTATAACCAAAGAGATAATGCAAAATATAAAAACCAACAATCAGCTACTGCAAGTCGAATCAGCCAAGACGAAAACGTATCGAATATGGGTTAATGGCCAGCAAACTTCTAGCGTTCAAGCAGGCGATAGAGGTTTAGCTTATGGTGATGGTGTATTTACCACGATGTTGGTTCAACAGCATGGTATTGCACACTGGCCACAACATCAACGCAGATTACAAGAAGCCTTATACCGACTCGGTATCAAGGTTTCTTGCTTTATGTGGGCAGAGATTGAACAAGTATTGAAGCAACTGGTTTGTCAAAATATTGATCTTGGGTGTAAGCTCATTATAACGCGAGGTCAAGGGCGAGGTTATGCTTGTCGTGGAGATCATCAGCCTACATGGGTGGTTCAAGAATTTCCTTTACCTTGTTATGACAACTGGCAAGAAAATGGCATTTCATTGGATATACACCCTATGCCGCTTGCCCATGTGCCACTTTTGGCTGGCATGAAGCATTTAAATCGTTTAGAACAAGTATTACTCATGCAAACATGGCATAACGCAGCGGATTTTGATGAGGTGATACTGTGCGACGATGAAGGGTATATGATTGAAACATCAAGCTCTAACATTGCATTGATTCAAAATCATAAACTCATTTTGCCTACACATGGAACAGCTGGAGTGTGTGGCATTATGCGCTATCTTTTGATGCAGGCATGGCTTGATTGGGGCAGAAATGTGACGGTACGCCGTGTGCATCAAACAGAGTTGCAGCATACTGATCATCTGCTGGTCATGAATACATTGATGGGATTGGTACCCGTGGTTCAAGTGAAAGCGAATACGTACAAGAAGCTACCTGAATATCTTGATTTACAAGGCTATATAGAGACCTCTTTATGAAACAATGTATTGAATGGTTCCACCATCATCGCAAGTTGATTCTTATCGCTTTAGGCTTATTCGTCGTTTCTGTTGTAGTGATCGCTGTAACTATGTATCAATACGTACTCAGCGTTGAAGATGAGCGTTTTATGCTACAAAAGCCTCAGTACATTCAGGTGAAACAGGGTGATACTCTTTATCATTTGCTTCAGCGTTTTGATGAACAAAATTTACTTGAAAACTCTTGGCGCTTTAAATTGCTGGTACGTTTAAAACGCGATTATAGTGATATCAAACAAGGCTATTATCGCATTGCACCTGACGATACAGTGAAAAAAGTATTAACGGACATCGTAGAAGGCAAAGAGTTTTTATTCTTGATTACTTTTATTGAGGGCATTCGTACTCAAGATGCGGTGTCTCTTTTAGCTCAAGCAGAAAATATGACTCATGAGCTAGATAGCGAAATGCCTTTATTAGAACAGTTAAAAATTGATAAAAATCATTCAGAAGGTCTATTTTTTCCTGATACTTACAGTTACCGCATGGGTGAATTAGATAAGAATATTCTTATTCATGCTCATCAAAGGTTAAAAGATGAATTAAATGAAGCATGGAGCAAGCGTGATGCGGACTTACCCTATAAAAGCGCTTACGAAATGCTGATCATGGCTTCTATTATTGAAAAAGAAACTTCAGTTGAAGCAGAAAGAAATTTAGTTTCTGCTGTTTTTGTGAACCGTTTACGCAAGCGTATGCGATTACAGACAGATCCAACTGTAATTTACGGTATGGGCGATCGTTATCAAGGCAATATTCGCCGTAAAGATTTGTTAGAAAAAACAGCTTATAATACCTACAAAATAAATGGCTTACCGCCTACACCTATTGCGTTAGTAGGGCGTGCTTCTTTGCAAGCAGCAGCGCACCCAGCTCAGGTAGATTACTTATACTTTGTATCTAAAAATGATGGATCTCATTATTTTTCGAATAACCTAAGAGATCATGAAGCAGCGGTGGATCAATACCAAAGAAACCGCAAGTCGAGAAATAAATCGAAAAAGACAAAATAGAACAAGGCAACACGAGAAGAAAAGAATATGACATTGCAAGATACGCAAAAAAAAGCAAAATTTATTGTAATTGAGGGCCTAGAAGGCGCAGGTAAATCAACAGCGATAGACACGATTTATCAGTATTTACAGCAATCAGGCATCCAAGATATCGTATGTACAAGAGAGCCAGGCGGTACTGATTTAGCAGAACAGCTCAGAGCCTTGGTCAAAAAAGACTATACGCACGAAACACTCACGCCAGAAGCAGAATGCCTGATCATGTATGCTGCGCGTATGCAGCTCGTTAAAAATGTGATTCAGCCCAAATTAGAGCAAGGTGTATGGGTGATAGGTGATCGGCATGACTTATCCTCCAGAGCTTATCAGGGGGGAGGGCGAGAGCTCACAAGCTTGGTCGATCAAGTCAGTCAGGCAACCTTAGCTGGATTTAAACCCGATCTCACTTTATACCTTGATATTGATCCCCAATTGGGACTAGAACGTGTTGCAAAGCGCGGTGCATTAGATAGAATAGAGAAAGAGAACTTAGATTTTTTTATCAGAACACGCACCAGATATCTTGATATTGCACAAAGTGATGATTCGATTCATATTATTGATGCGCAGCAATCTATAGAACAAGTTCAAGTGCAGATTCAATCTACCCTAGAAAAGAGCTTATCCCATTGGTTATAGAAGACATTTTACCTTGGCACCTCCAAGTAGTTGAAGCGATACGGCAACGCAAACACACACAGCATTTAGCACAAAGCTTAGTGCTTGGCGTATCCGAGGCACAAGGGAGCGTACCTTTGAGCTATCACAGTGCTCAAGCTATTTTATGTGACGCAGAATCTACCGCAGCATGCCAAACATGTAAAAGTTGTTTGCTCATGGCCTACGAACATCCTGATTTAATGTGGATTAAACCAGAATCTCATCATATTAAAGTGGATCAAATTAGAGCACTGACTCAGCAGGTAGAAAAGCCCACTCAAGTCAGCACACATCGCGTTGTGGTGATAGAGCAAGCTGACAGAATGAATAAAGCAGCCGCTAATGCATTATTAAAAACTTTAGAAGAACCTGAATCTCAAACCATTTTTTTCTTGATGACAGCCAAGAAACACCTGCTGCCTGCAACCATTTTAAGTCGTAGCCAAGTAGAACCTATGCACACGCCAACTCTTACCGAGTTAGAAAACTGGTTAAGCAGCCATGAGTTATCCTTTGCCAGTGAATATATACAATGGGCTGTTACGCTTATTGGTGGTGTTTTGCCGCTGCGCGATCTGCTAAAAGCAGGTCAGGGCGATGACTTATTGAAAGGTCAAAAAATGTGGATAGAAAGCTTACGCTCAGGTTTTTTACATCCTCAATTGGCTGAACATACGCGCGAAGCACCTCAGCAGAGCTTAGCTATATTATACAGTTTGCTAAAAAAGAAATTACAAGCCTTCTCTTCACGCCGTGAACAAGCTTCTCAAGCGCAGCAACTCGTACAGGTTCTGGAACAAGTTGCTCAGATAAAACATGAATTAAGTCTTATGCCAACGGTCAATTATGTCGGTTTGTGCCAAAGACTTATTACCCAATATAAAACAGCTATTGCTCAATAGTCTGATACAGATAGTGAATGTTGTATGAACTCCAATGAAAAAAAAACGAAGGTCGAACTGGTTGAAATTGATGAAAACCATGCCGAACAGCGCATAGATAACTTCTTGATTACTCGACAAAAGGGTGCACCCAAGAGTTTAATTTATCGTATTGTGCGTAAAGGCGAAGTACGTGTAAATAAAAAGCGAGTTAAACCTGAATACAAGCTTCAAATAGGGGATCAAGTACGTATTCCACCTATGACCTTATCCAAAATATCTCAAGATAGATTACCTTCAGCGAACTTAAACCAAGTGAGTCAACTTGAAGACTGTATTCTTTTTGAAGATGACTGCTTTCTTGTTCTAAATAAACCAGCAGGTATTGCGGTGCACGGTGGTAGTGGACTGAGCTTTGGTATTATTGAGGCACTGCGATCTTTAAGACCTAAGCAGAAATTTCTAGAGCTTGCGCATCGTTTAGATCGCGATACTTCGGGCTGTTTGGTTGTGGCTAAAAAGCGGAGCATGTTGAAGTCTTTGCATGATCAGCTCCGTAAAAAAACCATGCACAAAAATTACTTGGCGTTGGTGCGCGGAACTTGGCAAAAGCATGTGCGCGTTGTTAATGCACCCTTGTTGAAAAAAACTTTAAAATCTGGTGAGCGTATCGTACATGTGCATACTGAAGGTAAGCCTTCAGAAACACGTTATAAAATTATGCAAAGCTATGAGCATTGTACTTTGGTACAAGCAAGTCCCATTACAGGTAGAACGCATCAAATTCGAGTACACTGTCAACATGCAGGACATGCTATTGCTTGCGATCCTAAATATGGTGATCCACAGTTTGATAAAACTATGCAGCAGATAGGTTTAGACCGCTTATTCTTACATGCAGCAGACATTACGTTCTACCATCCTAAGAAAGAGCAAAAACAAACTGTTTCTGCGCCATTACCTGATACATTACAGGCCGTATTAGACCAATTGTAAGCCACATATAACAAGAGATGATACCTCTATCATCTCTTTTTTGAGTTGGTCGAAAACGCATTCGATACATCAGTTAACATACATCAGTTAGCAGCAACTCTATCTAATCCATCTTTTATCATAGGTACGAGCATGTTTGTCGTCATAGCGTGGGTAGGATGCCATGGATCAAACGTCATATATTGAGAGCAGTCTTTAGCAAATGTCTCTTTAAAGTCACGGTTATAAGTGTCCATATCGTCGTAAGAGAGGTTTGTATTGAGATGCTCATTTTGCTCAAACCAATATAAATTAGATGACTCATGAGTAGCTAAGAAAAGTTTATACTTCTTAAAATCTTCATCAGAAATCAAGGGTAATTTTGATTCATCTTGAAGAGGTTTCCATACTTTGGCGTCATCTATACTTATAGCAGTCTGATTTGGCGTGTAGCTCCCTAAGCAAGATGTGTTTTGCATCCCATTTGGTCCTAAAAATGTAAGTGAGTTAGCTTGCGCAAATTGGGACATGGATATGTTATCCGTACTCACTTTTTCTAGAACAAGCGTACTGTATCTCGTGTCAGCACTGGGATCTTGCATCAGAGCTGTTAACTGAGCAAGCGTGTTATTAACGTCATTATTCATACTATGAATGAACAATATATTTTTTATATCGGCTTTCACAAGCATATCTACGGCTCTCATAAAGCTCTCTTGAGAGTCTTGATTTGCAAAGCCGTCCGCCTGAAACCATATAATCGCAACACTATCGTCTGAGGGTTTATCAAGCATCATTTTCAGGGCATGGCTCACTTGTCCTTCCATACCATCTATTTTACCTCTTTTTACACTTTGCCCTAACTTCGACTCCGTGTTATCTCCTGGCTTCTCTCGTACAACGGCGCCACCTTCAGCACGGTTAATCCATATGTACTTCGAGTAGATTTGATCCATCATAAGATAGTCGACCCAAATTGGTCCATCTGAATAACGTCCTGCATAGTAACCAAAAGAAGCGGATGTCCAACTAAATTGTTTATTTCCCACCATATCCTTTGCATGACGTATACCGGTATCAGACATACTATCACCGAAAACTAATATATAATCTTTTGGAGTAGATGAAATATTTTTACTGGCCACTTCTTGTTTTGCATGTTCAAGTAGCTCTGGATAATCTGAGTGTAAGCTTGCGTAGTTATCGCGCACTTTGAGTGCTTCTTCATTGGTTGTGGTGCTTGCTAGTTGAGAGCTAAACACACTTTTAGCTTGTGCTTTATACGCAGTCTCTATTTGATTCATCTCGTTAGATGCGTTCTTATTATACTGTTTAAAATGAACCACATCATTTTTTACGTTCTGTATAGCCATTAAGTTATTAGAGCTTTGGATGACACTCATAAGTGCACTAACTTGCGTAGTAGCCGGTGCAGCAGTAGTGGTAGTTGTAGTAGAAGTCGAAGTAGAAGTCGAAGTCGAAGTAGCATTTGCTAATTGTGCTCTTCGAAGTGTCATTTGAGCATTTATGTAAGATTTAATATCTTCATGTTGAAAGTGTTTAGTATTATACTTTTGCTCCACTGCTTGTATTGCAGCTTCATCTTGACATGCACCAAGCTCTTTGTTGATAATGTCATTTACATGACTTACATAAAGAGTCTCTATTTTTTCTCTTTCTGCAGTCAGTGCTGGTATGTCAACTCCCTCTGTTTGAGTTAAAAATACATTCACTTCATCTAAAGCATCTTGTACTTCCTGACTAGATAAGTCGATTTTATCCGCACTCAGATTAGCTAAATCTTTTAATTCATCGACGTTGTCTTCTATATCGTCGTAGTATTCTTCAAACTTAGCTTTATCAATATTTAAATCGAAACTCAGCCCACCTTCTAAATCCTCTCCTATCGGATTGTCGCATGATATAAGAAAGAATGAGAAAAAAAACCCAATACAAGCGTAACGCTTATAACTCCGTGGCATAAAAACCATCCATATAAAAAGGTTATACTTATTATATCGGCGTCAAAACCTTAAAAATTATCTTTAAAATCAACTGTTTATGGTTTTTATACGGGTTTTACCAATCAAAAAAGACGTTTTTTTCTATGCTAAATAAGGCTTATTTAATGCTTTATATCAGGTCTGTATGGCTTAATTTGAGGTAAAGCCCTGTTTTTACCGTCTTCGCATCTCCCTCATTAAACAAACCAAGTAAACCAAGAGTCATCATTGATTTTTTCAATACACAGAATTTTTTTGTTCAATATAACTTCTAAAACAAGGTCTCATTGAGCACGATAACTTGAAAAATTACGAGTTTGAATGTCGATACAAAGTCTATCGTGCGAACATTCTTGGCCTTTCCCCTATGCAAGCAAAATACTGCATATGCTTTATTTTTTGCCTTCTCATGACAAAGTTTTTTGTAATATAAAACAGACAGAGAAAAATACAGAGAAAAAGACAGAAAAAAGCCCGAATTTTATTGAATAGGGCGCTTTACACGCAGAGCTGAAATTCGGGCATAAACTTATGTATTGTAGTCATCAAGAAGGCAATGCCTTGTGTGACTATCGACTACAGTCTGGAGTTTTAAGTGTTCTCACAGAGCCATCAAGAGACGATACGACACGACCCTCAGCACGTGCTTCATCGGCTGTAATCTCTCGTAAATGGATGAAGTGTAAATCTTCTGATCCTATATAATCTTTATTGACGACCTTGAAATACGATTCTTGTTGCCAGATCATATTAGCTTCAGTTGTTTGATATAGAAAATTACTCAGACGTCCTGTTTTACCTTCTACTTTGAAGACAATTTTTTTAGATTCAGGAAAAGCCTCTCTGAGTTCACCGAGTTCTTTATAAGCCACGTTTAATGCGGCCGTGCTATGGAAAAACCCAGCCTCATAATATATGCTTCCTGTCCTCAGTGCATTCAAAGTTGGATCATCCATCGCCAAAGCAAGATACGACTCGGTTTCGGTAGGATGGACCGATTCTAAAATCTGATTGATGCTGGTGCTTAAATTAGGGTAATTCGTCAGTTGATCCGCTTCAAACGTAGCGGCTCTTTCGGCGTTGTTTTGCGCAGAATATAAATTTAAATCATCAATTAAACTATGCTCGTTAAAGAGCTTGCCAAAAAAACTCAACTCTTCTTCATTAAATTGCATGTTTCGAGTTTGATAGGATTCAATAATTTGTAAATTACGAATACGTGCATCCCAAAACTGAGTATTATCTGCTTGACTATGTAAGGCCCGACTGAATCCGCTCGCAACAGCGAATGAAGACAGCAGAAGATTGAGTACACAAAAAGAAACAAAGTAAAAAATAGCAGCGGATCTAGAAAGAGAAAAAAAAGTTATATATTGCGGACGATGTATGATCATATGATATCTATTCCATTAAATAAAAAACAAATCATACTGTTTTTAATAGCAAAAATCTATTCTTAATGAAAAAGTTTTATATTTAACTTGAGCAAATAATTTTGTGTTTTTTGTGGGTTATACGGCGTGAAAAAAATGAAGAAACCTTTATATTATATATATGGATTTTCATGGTGTATGAAGTTTAATTTAGCTTATCTAGAAATATTTTCGTGCTAATTTTATCAATGGGTTATTAGAATAATAAGGCAATATATTTTATTTATTTTAGTATAGAAGTTTTTTTAATTATTTATAAATTTTTCATCTTAAACTTTCAATTTTTTTTATGCTTTTAATTTTCTTATTAAATATAAATTTTTTTGTATTTTGAACTTTTTCATTATTTGCTGTCAAAGAAAAATAACGAATTGATTTAAATTAACTAGAGGAATAGTTTCATGATAAAAAAAACAAACTTAAGTTTTTTGATCGGTGCTTTGTTATGTTCAAGCCTAAGCTTTACTTCAATCTATACTCAAGCAGGTCCTCGCCCAGACTCACTATATGATATTTCCGAGTACACAAATACAAATATTTGGAAAGGTAAAGATGGTTCTTATATTCAAATAGGTTCGTTAGATGCACCCAGTGGCAATGTGTCTGTAGAGGTTATGCAGAGAGTAGGCCCTTATTGTATTCTAGACCCAAGGGATGATAGTTCTGCTGAGTCAATTTTAGATTCGATGGTATCTTTTTATGATGAAGATGATGAAGGAAACATAACCATAAAAATTGAGGCTAAAGAAGAAATAGAATACAAAGGCCAATCAAAACTTCCCTGCACAAAAAAAGAGCCTCAAAGTGCGGAGCAATATAAAGATTTATTAAAAGACTTTAAGGTCTATATGAATAATTTTTATCCTGAAAGCCTAGAGAAAGATTGGAATCAGTATAAAATAGAAGATGATAAAGATCCTCGACAAGCTTTTATATCTCAAGCCACTCGCTTACTTAAAAAATTTAAAGAACCTGAATTGCTCACTTTTAAGCAATACACTGCTGACTTTAAACTGGACTCTACTTTAGAAGGCAAGAAAGTTGATTACTTGAGACTTTTTAATTTTTCTAGCTATGAAAAAGAATTGACTCAAGCGCTACTCAAGAACTTAAATAAGAGTGATGCTTTAATCGTTGATTTACGTTTCAGTCATGGATCGTTAGGACAGGATACGAAAATGGCTGCATTTGGCTTAATTGAAACCTTGATCGATTGGAAGCTTAATTCTAAACGCAAGATACAAAATACTCCTGCCTCGCAATCTGAACCTGAAGTGTATAAAAAACCTGTTGTTATTTTGGTTTCAGCATTGCCTGAAAATGAAAGGAACAGTGTCTATGGAAAATTTATTCAGGATATTAAGATGATAAATGCTTATCTCGAGCAAGTAAGTGACTCTAGAAACAGTGTTAAGATTGTGGAAGCAGGGGGTTCTTTTAAGGCTATGTATGCAGCAGACAACCCTGCATTCGACGAAGCGTTTGAATTGATCAAAAGCGAGCTTTCTACAAACTAAAAACTTTTTCCACAATGGAGATAAAGGCTTTCCTTACACAAAGGAATGACCCAAAAGTTAACGCAGCTTCCTTACCGAGGCTGCATGTAATCTGAACTCTTTCTAAAGCACCGTTTAGCCTTGCTCATAAAAATTATGATGACCTGTTTTGACTTTCCTCTAAAATAGAGTTCAATAGCATGTGTGCAAATTGTTTTAGCTTTTGTGGTTCTTTCAGCAGTTGCATTTTTTGCTTGGTGTGAACTTCTGAGCTATCAAAAATCGCGGTTTTAACAAAATCTTCAAAACCACCAATCATGGCTTGTTCGGGACTGTTGTGTTTGATCTGATACATCACATCTTCATTCTCCGTCACTTTATCTTGTACGGTGTGAAAGTAGTTCAGCATATCGTCTTGGGTCAGTGTTTCCCCTTGAAAAATCTGGTTTAATTTCTCAATCACATCCGACAAATAAGCTTCCTTTTCATTTTTAGGTTTAGCTTTGCTTTCCGTATTCATTGGGTCAAGGTGATAATCTGGGCTGGTTTCTTTTAACCGCAATTGCTGCTGCTTTTGTTTGGACAGTCGATAAGCTTCCATCTGTACGCTGGTTAAATCCACATC
>DDNL01000076.1 GCA_002341165.1 Shewanellaceae bacterium UBA2521 | reverse complement strand
ACTGAACTAAGGGGGAATTACTTTTTAACTCTTGTCTTCAAAGCGAGGCAAATATTAAAGCCGAAAAAGCGAAGAGTCAACTAGAAAATGCATAAATACGCTTAATTGGCTAGAGCTTAACCAAAAAGAGGTGCTGTAGGTTTGTTTGTAGGGTTCTTTTCACACCTCTTTTACATATGTAATAAATTTACTTCAATGTGTGAGTGCGAAGAAATTTCGGTTCATCGTCAAGAGATTGTACTATCAAGGGTTGCGAAAGTTATCCACTAAACCTGTGGATAAGCCTGTACATTAAACTTTTTTAAAGACTTTAAAGTCTGTTTTTATTGAATTTTTTTAAATAAGTCAAAATATAACCAATTTTGTTTTATTTCTGGATTATCAGTGTGTTAACTGTTTTTCTTTAGACATCAGAGAACATGAAAAAAATTAAATTAGATGTTCTTTAATTAGATTGATGTAATGTGAATATTTTTATTGACAAACTTGAACCCCTTGTGGGAGTAGCATGAATGCCATAAAATTATCTTTTTTGTAAAATAGGTAAGTTTTTGTGATGTTGTTTTTTGATCATGAGATGCTCTTGTTAATTCTGGAGGCAGATATTTTAAAACGTGGGCGTGTTCAAACGTAGCTATATTAAGTCAATGGTGTACAATAAGGGAGCTTAAAGCTTTCTCGGTTTAGTAGCATGGCTATTTCGTTTGATTACAAAACATTCTTAAGTACATTAACATCTTCTGCAGGTGTTTATGTGATGTATAACACAGCAGAAACTGTCCTTTATGTGGGTAAAGCTAAAAATCTGAAAAAGCGTCTTAGCAGTTATTTTCAAAAAACTCTGACAGACTTAAAAACTCAGGCTTTAGTGAAGCATATTGCTCATATTGAAGTCACTTTAGTGCATAGTGAAACGGATGCGCTAATTTTAGAAAACGATCTGATTAAACTACATCGCCCCAAATATAATATTTTACTGCGAGATGATAAATCTTATCCCTATATCTTATTGAGCCAACATAAACATCCTCGTTTAGCTTATCATCGAGGCGTGCAGAAAGAGAAAGGTGTTTACTTTGGCCCTTATCCTAACAGTGCAGCCGTTAAAGAGAGCTTGCATCTGATGCAAAAATTATTTCCGATACGTCAATGCGAAGATACTTTTTACCGTTCACGCTCAAGGCCTTGTTTGCAATATCAAATTGGTCGATGTCTAGCGCCCTGTGTTGCGGGACATGTGACTGATGAAGCATACGCTCAACAAGTCGATTTGGTTCAATTGTTTTTAAAAGGTAAAAGTCTTACTGTGGTTGACGAGCTGGTGGCACAAATGGAACAAGCATCACATACGCAGGATTATGAAACTGCGGCGAGATTGCGTGATCAGATCAGTGCGCTCACTAAAATGATAGAGAAACAAGAAGTGTCTCAAGTTAAAGGAGATTTAGATGCAATAGGCGTTGTATACCATCATGGTATTGCATGTTTGCATATTTTATTTATCCGCCAAGGCAAGATTCTTGGGCATCGTAATTATTTTCCTAAAGTTCCGCATCATGCAGAGCTTGATGAGGTCTTGCGGGCATTCGTTCTCCAGTTTTATCTGAATACAGATATGCGTGTGACTTACCCAAAAGAAGTGATTTTACCTCATGCTTTTACAGATATGGATGTTTTGAGTCGCTGGATAACATCTCGTGTAGATCGCACTTTAAAGTTTAAAACGCGTGTGCGTGATCAGCGTGCTCAGTTCTTAAAGTTAGCGATGACTAATGCAGAACATGCGGTGCAAACTAAGCTTAAAGATAAAAGTACGATCAAGGAGCGTTTTGCTCTATTGCAAACGTCATTAGAACTGAAGCAACCGATTGCTCGTATGGAATGTTTTGACATCAGTCATACGCAAGGTGAAGCAACGGTTGCCTCATGTGTCGTCTTTAATCAAGAAGGTCCTATGACTCAAGCCTATCGGCGTTTTAATATTCAAGATATTACCGGTGGCGATGATTATGCTGCGATGCGGCAAGTTTTATATAGACGTTATAAAAACAGAGAAAACCTGCCTGATTTAATCTTAATTGACGGAGGCTTAGGGCAGCTACGTTGTGCTGAAGAAGTGATTGCTGAAGTGATCCCTGAAGTAGAAATGCGCCCTATGCTAGTGGGCGTGGCTAAAGGAGAAGGACGCAAAGCAGGACTCGAAAAATTGATTATGGGTGAAAGCCATGATGTCATTAAGCTCGCAGAAGATGCGCCAGCTCTACAGCTTATATTACAGATTAGAGATGAGAGTCATAGGTTTGCGATTACAGGACATAGACAAAAAAGACAGAAAGCACGTAATAAGTCAACTTTAGAGTCGATACCTGGTGTAGGCGCAAAACGGCGTCAAAAACTACTCAGTTACTTAGGAGGATTACAAGAAGTGCGAAATGCAAGTGTTAAACAACTTGCAAAAGTACCCGGAATTAGTACAGAACTTGCACAAATTATTTTTGATGCATTGCGAGATTCTTAATTTTCAGGCAAGATAAGCGATGATACTTCAAATGGTACGGTTATGATTCTAAATATTCCCATTGCGCTTACATTGTCTAGGCTTGTCCTATTACCTATTCTGATCCTTGTATTTTATTTACCTTATGCATGGGCGCCTTTCGTTACGGCCTTTATTTTTGCTGTTGCTGCATTCACCGATATATTGGATGGTTATTTGGCACGTGTTTTAAATCAATCAACAAGGTTTGGTGAGTTTTTAGATCCTGTCGTAGATAAACTTACTGTCATCTCGGCTTTAGTGTTGCTTACTGAGTTGTATTCAACTTGGTGGTTTTCTTTACCTGCGTTACTGATGATAGGGCGTGAAATTATTATTTCAGCTTTAAGAGAATGGATGGCTGAACTGGGCAAACGTGGTGATGTATCTGTGTCTTGGATTGGTAAAGTCAAAACTACTATGCAAATGCTTGCGATTATGAGCCTACTTTGGCACCCGCATCCTATAGTCGTTAATCTTGGATATGTGATGTTGTATTTTTCTGTCTTTCTCAGTGTTATTTCTATGCTGATTTATTTAAATTCAGCATGGAAAGACTTAGCGAAAGCATGAATAACAAACAAAAAGAGCAAATGTTCGCCGCGTGGCGATGTAAAAACGTATTAAGCGTTGACAAGTTCATGTTTTGTATTAAAATGCACATCGCGTTTCAGGCAAACGCCTTCATCCACATTGGCAGTATATAAGTGTCAATCTTAGAATGAGCCCCATGCCCGGGTGGTGGAATTGGTAGACACAAGGGATTTAAAATCCCTCGAGGGTTACCTCGTGCCGGTTCAAGTCCGGCCCCGGGCACCATAAACTATAATGCTAAGCACTTTTCCATAGTGAAGTTCA
Organism: Shewanellaceae bacterium UBA2521; assembly: GCA_002341165.1. Taxonomy (GTDB): domain Bacteria; phylum Pseudomonadota; class Gammaproteobacteria; order Enterobacterales; family Shewanellaceae; genus UBA2521. The sequence goes on along the minus strand of DDNL01000076.1, from coordinate 42,309 downwards.
CCAAGACTTGTTCTTTTCTTCGCACTTCATTGCGTTGAATGCATCTAAATCCCCAATGTAAAAACACAGGCCGAGCTATATACGAAGCGTGCACATAGAGTTTGGATAACCTTTTTTGTTGCGCTATGGTGATGACTTTATTGTATAAAGAGGTTGCTATGCCTTGGCCTTGGTATTGTGGGTCAACATACAAGCAATCGATATAACCATCGTTATCTAATTCAATAAAGCCTACAAGCTTGTTATTGAACCAAGCCATCCAAGGTTGTTTTGTTGAAAGGCGATCATACCAAAAAGCATAATCTATAGGGTAAGGCGCCCAAGCTCTTTTCTGTTCTGTGGTATAAGTATTCGAATCGATATGGTGTACAGCAGTATAGAAAATTTCAATTAATCTATCATTTTGTTGTGCATCATAATTATAGATAGTCTGTTCAAACATGACCTGCTCCTTGTTGCGTTTTAGACCTTTTACTCTTGTTTTAATTTTTTTTCTTGATGTGGCGATTTTAAATAATGAGGGTGCATTATAATAGCTGAAATAGTGATTATAAAGCCATTTTAAATGTTTATATAAAATATATTTATGAGCTTTATTTAAAAAATAAAATACAATCTGTAACTCTTATTTTAAATATCAAGATTTTGATATTTAAAATATTGTTAACTATAATTTCATAAGTTAATATTTGTTTTTGGTTTACTTATATTTGGAGCTTTTAATATGAGAATTCAACTTAAGAAGTTAAATTTAATCAGAAAATGTTTTATATTAGGTTCCATTACCACCTTTTCTTATTTAGTCGCCTTTACTGCATCGTCGCAAGAGCAAGCTGATGTTGGAGCTGATGCGAACTTCTCAGAAACGACTACGATGATTTCAGTAATCCAAGGTATTGACTTTGGTGATTTCACTTTCACTCAGAATGATATTGGAGGCATTATCCAGATGAGTGTCACCACTGGCACAATTGTTATGAATGTTTCGAATTATATACCTCAAGGTTCATCTCATTATGGCATTGTCAATTACACTATAGATGCAGGAGATTATGTGGTGACATGCGATGATGATGCGTATCTTGCTCTAGAAGGTGATACTGATTTGAGTAACCGTATTCCCATTGCAAGAGTCTATTATCAGCGTGGTTCTAAAACACGCATTTGTGGAGCCGGTGAAAACCCAAGAACCTACACAAGTACAGGGGCACCTCAGACGATTTACATAGCTGGGTGGATAGATGTTAAGCCAGGCGCTGATGCAATACCTGGTTTTTATTCGACCTCAAATAGTCTGGGTGAGCCAATTACCTTCACTTTTACCATTATTTAGGTGTATTGAGAGACAAAAACAGATACTCTTGTTCTGCATGAAAAGAGCGAGTGAACGTAAAGCCTTATTAAATAAGAGTTATTTGATAAGGTTTTTGTGTTTATAGGAAGAGAAATCATGTGCAAGAACGAGCTCAAAAGAGCCTGCGTACCGCCTTATTTTTTCCTTATTATCATTTTTATCTCAATTTTTTTGCTTTAAAGCTTGAAATTCAGATCATGCACCCCATTTATCTTCTAAGTGAACATATTTAGATTATATCCAATAGGAGAGGGCATGTCTCAAGTTGAAACTCATGGCTTTCAAACTGAAGTCAAACAATTACTCGATTTAATGATTCATTCTTTATATTCGAACAAAGAAATCTTTTTGCGTGAACTGGTGTCGAATGCTGCCGATGCTGCGGATAAATTACGTTACCTTGCGCTACAGAATGATGACTTATATGAAGGTGATGGCGAGCTAAGAGTTCGAATTTCAGCAGATAAAGAAGCTAAAACAGTAACGATTTCTGATAACGGTATTGGTATGACACGTGAAGACGTGATCAATCACCTAGGTACCATTGCTAAATCAGGCACATCAGAGTTTTTCAAAAACTTGAGTGGCGATAGCGCTAAAGACTCTCAGCTCATTGGTCAGTTTGGTGTAGGTTTTTACTCTGCATTTATCGTTGCAGACAAAGTTGTTGTACGCACACGTTATGCAGGTCAAGCTGCTGATCAAGGTGTTGAGTGGACTTCAGCAGGTGAAGGTAATTTCACGCTAGAATCTATTTCTAAAGAAACCCGCGGTACTGAAATCACATTACATTTACGTGAAGATGAAGCTGAATTTTCTGATGATTTCCGTTTACGCTCTATTGTGACCAAATATTCAGATCATATCTCTGTGCCTGTTGAGTTCTACACTGAAGCAAAAGAAGAACAAAAAGACGATAAAGGCGAAGTGATTGTTCCTGCAGCAGAAGCATCATGGAATGCAGTCAACAAAGCAACTGCATTATGGATGCGTAGCAAATCAGACATCACTGAAGAAGAATATAACGAATTTTATAAGCATATTTCTCATGACTTTACGGATCCTGTTAAGCACAGCCACAACCGTGTTGAAGGTAAGCATGAATATACAAGCTTGCTTTACATTCCAGCAAAAGCACCTTGGGATTTACACAACCGTGAACGTAAGCATGGCTTAAAACTATATGTACAACGTGTCTTCATTATGGATGACGCAGAAGTCTTTATGCCTAGTTACTTACGTTTTGTAAAAGGTTTATTGGATTCAAATGACTTGCCTTTGAATGTATCTCGTGAAATCTTGCAAGACAGCAAAGTAACGCAATCTATGCGTGGCGCATTGACTAAGCGCGTGCTAAGCATGTTAAGTGGTATGGCTAAAAATGATGCTGAAAAGTATCAAATCTTCTGGCAAGAGTTTGGTAATGTCTTGAAAGAAGGCCCTGCTGAAGATTTTGCTAACCGCGAAAAAGTCGCTCAGCTTTTACGCTTTACCTCAACGCATAATGACTCAGAGCTACAAAATGTATCGTTAGAAGATTACGTCTCTCGTATGGTTGAAGGCCAAGAGAAGATTTATTACATCGTTGCAGATAGCTATCAAGCTGCGAAAAATAGCCCTCATTTAGAGATTTTACGCAAGAAAGGTGTTGAAGTTCTACTTCTTTCTGAGCGTATTGATGAGTGGATGATGGGTCACCTCACAGAGTTTGATGGTAAATCATTCCAGTCAGTTACTCGTGGTGAGCTTGATCTTGGAAATCTTGAAAATGAAGAAGACAAGAAACAGCAAGAAAAGCTGAACACTGAATCAGAAAGTCTTGTGAAGCGTGTATCTGATGTTTTAGGCGATAAAGTAAAAGAAGTACGTGTCACAACACGTCTTACAGATTCTCCTGCTTGTTTGGTCACGGGTGATGATGAAATGTCGAGCCAGATGATTAAATTAATGCAAGCTGCGGGACAAAAAGTGCCTGAGTCTAAAGGTGTTCTTGAGCTGAACCCAGAGCATCCTATCGTTAAAAAATTAGATCTTGAGCAAGATGAAGATAAGTTCGCACAGTGGACAGCTATTTTGCATTCACAAGCGCAGCTTTCTGAAAGAGGCAGTCTTGAAGATCCTTCTGCTTTTATCACGCAGTTGAACAAATTATGGTTAGAATTAGCTTAACTCATTTTTTTCATAGAAAGCAGGGCTTAAGTCCTGCTTTTTTTGTATAATTGATTTTAAATTTAACTATCAAAGAGCTTAATATGGAAAATGACCTCGAACCTGTTGTTGATGTAACAGTTGATAATATGCAAGCTGTAGTAGAAACTTCCAATGATCGATTGGTGGTAATGAGTTTCTACTCAGATCAAATACCAGACTCCACAGAAGTCAATCAATCACTTCTAGCTGTAAGTCAACGTTATCAAGAGTATATGGTTATAGCCCATGTGAACTGTGATACGCAGCCTCAGATGGCACAATACTTTCAAATTCAGAATATTCCTACCATCATGCTTTTACAAGATGGTCGTATGATTGACGGTTTTTCTGGTAAAAAAACACCGGAAGAGCTAGAGACTTTTTTAGAAAAGTATTTACCTGAAATTTGGCAGCTAAAATGGCAGCAAGCACAAGAGCTTCATGCGCAAAATGACTTAGAAAAAGCGCTTGCATTATTAAAAGAAGCATTTCAGCTACAACAAGATCCACAGTTAGCTTATGAGTTGATGCTGGCATTAATAGAGCAAAAAAGCTTAGATGAAGTACAAGCTATCTTAGATCAAATGGGTGATTTATTAGAAGATACAGTGCAGCAAGAAATAAAAACAAAGTTACTTGAAGTACAAAAATCACTAGAAACGCCAGAAATGCAAAAGTGTAAGCAAGCGTTTGAGAAAACTCCCACTGACCCTCAGGTTGTCTTGGATTATGCATTACTTTTACATGCTTCAGGTCGTCAAGAGCAGGCTTTTAAAATGCTCATTGCAGTGCTGTCTAAAAATTTAAATGCATTGGAGGGTGAGCTTAAGGCATCTTTTATGACCTTGCTGGCAACCCATGAGCAAGATGATATATTGGTGAAGACATACCGCCGTCAATTTTATGGCTTGCTACATTAGTAAGAGATTTAATTAGATATAACCTTATTTAGGTTGAAGAAGTAGAAAAAGCCATTTCTTAGCAGAATATCTGCTGAGATGGCTTTTTATTTTATAGAGAATATGCGAAAATTCATAAATTTTATAATTTAATTAAGTGAGATTGCTTTAAGTATGCGTATTATTTTATTAGGTGCTCCAGGTGCTGGTAAAGGAACCCAAGCTCAATTTTTGATGGAACAATTTAACATCCCACAAATTTCCACGGGTGATATGCTACGTACGGCGATTCGTGAACAGACGCCTTTAGGTCTTGAAGTGAAAAAAGTCATGGATGCAGGTCAACTTGTATCAGATGATTTGATTATGGGACTGGTCAAAGAGCGAGTGGCTCAAGATGACTGTAAAAATGGTTTCTTACTTGATGGTGTACCTCGCACTTTAGGTCAAGCTGATGCGATGCAGGATCTGGGCATTGCAATAGATTATGTCATTGAATTTGATGTACCTGATGATGTGATTGTCGAACGCATGAGTGGTCGTCGTGTTCATGCTGATTCTGGGCGTGTTTATCATGTAGTCTATAATCCACCTCAGCAAGAAGGTAGAGATGATGTCACGCAAGAGCCTCTGATCACGCGTGTTGATGATCAAGAGGATACAGTACGGGAGCGTTTATCCGTATATCATGAACAAACACAGCCTTTGGTTGCTTATTACCAAGAGCAAGCACAAAAGACACAAGTGACATTTCATAAGATAGATGGAACGCAAGTTGTCTCTGCTGTAAGTCAGATTTTACTGACTTTATTAAAGTAAGTTGAAGAAGTTTATGATAGATCGTTGATTGTGAGAATACTCACGTTTACAACGACCTCAGATGCTGCATAACCCATCATTAGGCACAAAAAAGAGATTTTAAATGAAGTTTCCAGGTCGAAGAAAATCAAAGCATTATTTTCCAGTCGTAAAAACAACGCCACTTGAGCACGATTTACATTTAAAAAATATTCCTATATCGACACATATTGTGGGTATTGATCAGGTTCTGGTTGATATTGAAGCTCAGGTTGATATTGATTTTATTGAGAAGTACGCACTAAAGTTGGGCAACTCCTTGCTCATTGATGAAAGTACCGCAGAAAAACTTTACGAAGAGTTATGTGAAAAAAACCTGATTCATTCAGAATTTGCTGGAGGTACGATCGGCAATACATTACATAATTATTCTATTTTAGCCGATGACCGCTCTGTACTCTTTGGTGTGATGACTGAAAATATCAAAGTGGGCTCATATGCTTATCGTTATTTATGTAATACTTCATCTCGTGTTGATCTCGATTATTTGCAGCCAGTGCAAGGGCCTATAGGCCGCTGTTTTACTTTGATTACAGAATGTGGCGAGCGTACATTTGCCATTAGCAAAGGTTATATGGATAAGTTAGTCCCTGCGTCCATCGATAAAGATATGATCCAGTCAGCTTCAGCATTAGTACTTACAGCTTACCTTATGCGTTGTGACAAAGGTGAAGAAATGACTGCGGCGACTATGAAAGCGATCGCTTGTGCTAAAGAAGCGAATGTACCTGTAGTGCTCACTTTAGGAACGCGTTTTTTAATTGAAAATGACCCGCAGTGGTGGCGTGACTTTATTCGTGAACATGTTACGGTTGTTGCGATGAATGAAGAAGAGGGTGAAGCGCTAACAGGCTGTTCTGACCCACTGATGGCCATTGATGCTGCGCTTGATTTTTGTGATTTAATCTTGTGTACTTCAGGGCAAACAGGGCTTTACATGGGTGGCTACACAGAAGATGAAGCAAAGCGTCAAACCGCTCATCTATTGTTACCAGGCCAAATTCCTGAATTTAATCGTTATGAATTTTCCAGACCTATGGCGAAAAGTGTGTGTAAACAACCGATAAAGGTGTACTCGCATATCGCACCTTATATGGGTGGGCCTGATAAAATTCGTAACACAAACGGAGCTGGAGATGGAGCTTTAGCTGCGTTACTACATGATATGGCTGCAAACCGTTATCATAAATTAAATGTACAACATTCTTCTAAACATCTTTATGAAGGTTTATGTTACTCTTCTTTTTCTCAAGTTTGTAAGTATGCTAACCGCGTTGCTTACTCTGTACTTGAGCAGCACAGTCCACGACTTTCTCGTGGTTTGCCAGAGAAAGAAGACTCTTTAGAAGAAGCATACTGGGATCGTTAGATTTCAAAACCGGTAATGACTATCTATCCAGTATGAGCGACAGCTTATGCTGGTTTTTTTGACTCGTTTGGATGTATGACATGGACAAAATATTTCAACTGGAATCAGAGTTTAAGCCTGCAGGAGATCAACCTAAAGCGATTGAACAGTTATTAGATGGCATTGATTCAGGTTTAGCATTTCAAACGCTGTTGGGTGTGACCGGTTCAGGAAAAACTTTCTCTGTTGCTAATGTTATTGCAACGCTTAATCGTCCCACGCTGATTCTTGCACCAAATAAAACTTTGGCTGCGCAGCTTTATGGAGAAATGAAATCTTTTTTCCCTCATAATGCAGTGGAATACTTTGTCTCTTATTATGATTACTACCAGCCTGAAGCTTACGTTCCTAGCACCGATACTTTTATAGAAAAAGATGCTTCTATTAACGAACATATTGAGCAAATGCGCTTATCCGCAACCAAAGCCTTACTTGAACGACGCGATGTCGTTTTAGTTGCTTCTGTTTCAGCTATTTATGGTTTGGGAGATCCTAAATCTTATCTCTCGATGATGCTTCATGTGAGCTTAGGCGATCATATGGGGCAGCGTTCCATTTTGGCGCGTTTAGCTGAACTCCAGTATAAACGTAATGATACTGACTTTGCTCGAGGCACCTTCAGAGTACGTGGGGAAGTGATTGATATTTTTCCTGCAGATTCAGAGCAAGACGCTGTGCGACTTGAGTTGTTTGACGATGAAGTGGAGCGTATTCAAGTCTTTGACCCACTGACAGGCAAATGTATCAGAGAGCTTGCGCGAATTAACATCTATCCTAAAACTCATTATGTGACGCCAAGAGAAAAGATTCTTGCTGCCATTGAAGAGATTAAAGTCGAGTTGCAACAGCGCAAAGCTGAGCTTTTAGAGCTCAATAAATTGATTGAAGAGCAACGAGTTTCCGAGCGCACACGTTATGATCTCGAAATGATGACTGAACTGGGTTATTGTTCAGGTATTGAAAACTACTCACGTTATTTATCGGGACGTAGTCCAGGTGAAGCTCCGCCGACGCTCTTAGATTATTTACCTGATGATGCTTTGCTCTTTATCGACGAATCTCACGTTACAGTGCCGCAAGTAGGTGCTATGTATAAAGGTGATCGATCACGCAAAACCAATTTGGTGGAATACGGTTTTAGGCTGCCTTCTGCTTTAGATAATCGCCCGTTAAAGTTTGACGAGTTTGAGCAGTTAATTCCGCAGACGATCTTTGTTTCAGCAACACCAAGTCAGTATGAAGCAGAGCATGCAGGGCAAGTTGTAGAGCAAGTCGTACGACCGACTGGACTTTTAGATCCTGAAGTTGAGGTGCGTCCTGTAGCAACTCAAGTTGACGATTTACTCTCTGAAATTCGTAAGTATGTAAGTAAAAATCAGCGTGTCCTCGTCACGACATTAACTAAACGTATGTCGGAAGATTTAACGGACTACTTAGATGAACATGGTATTCGTGTGCGCTACTTACACTCTGATATCGATACAGTTGAGCGCATTGATATTCTACGCGATTTGCGTTTAGGTGTGTTTGATGTCTTAGTGGGTATTAACTTGTTAAGAGAAGGACTTGATTTACCTGAGGTTGCTTTAGTCGCGATTTTGGATGCTGATAAAGAAGGTTTTTTACGTTCGCATCGTTCCTTGATTCAGACCATAGGTCGGGCTGCGCGCCATGTAGAAGGTAAAGCGATTTTATATGCTGGTCGTATGACTCAGTCGATGCAGCTTGCGATAGAAGAAACTAAAAGAAGGCGTATTGTTCAGCAAAAATTTAATGACGAGCATGGTATTATACCAAAAAGTGTACAAAGAAAGATTACTGATTTAACGACTGTAGGAGATGTCGATTCGGTTGAGAGTGCAGTGGATCACACATATGAATTGACTCCAGCAGAGCAGTCAGCAGATGTGAAGACCTTAACGCAAACCATTGCAGAACTTGAGCATCAAATGCTAGAGCATGCTAAAAATCTAGAGTTTGAACAAGCGGCTGCACTGCGAGATAGAGTGCATCATTTGCGTCAGGCTTTACTGAAGCTAAATTGATCTAGTTTTTTTTAGTCTCGTCGTCAGCTTTATTGTCGTTGTCGTCATCTTTTTTATCGTCATTTTTGGCATCATTATCCTTTTGATCACCCTCAGCTTGAGGTGCCTTGGTTGTAGAACCAGCTTTTTTCCCTTTCTTTTTTTTCTTCTTCTTCTTCTTTTTGCTGGAGCCGGTGTTCATAAAAGGTAAAAGAAAGCTTAAAATAGCACCGCCTATGGCGCCCATAAGATGGGCATTGATCGCTACATTAGCTTGAATCAATTCTTCTAAATCATAATTAGGTGGCATCATTTGTTCGTAGGTTATTTTGATGATGACACAAATGAGTAAGACGGTACCACTCTTTAAGCCTCTGAGTGTATCGGTCATGCAACCGATCATAAGAAATCCGTGTAAAATACCACTCAAGCCCAAGTATACTTCAACATCGTGATCGAATTTATACAAGCCAACAGTGATGACGAAGCTCAAGATCATGTAGCTGATCAACCATTGCCATACTTTGTAATAATGGCTATGTAATAAACCGATAAGTAATAAACCCACCATATTCATGGTGTAATGCATCGTGTTTGTGTGAGCAAGATGCGATGTGAAAATACGAAATAAATCTTGATTTTGCGCCAAGATGAGTTGATTATATTGTAGCTCCATGCTGGAACTGTAAAAAGTGGCTACACAACTACACAAAGCAAGCAGCAAAAAAAACTGCCAGCCTGTTTTTGTTGGGATATCATCAGTCATCGTAAGATACCTTGTATAAATGCGCGGTGCTCATCATTTTATACGAAAATGTTTCAAAATAGAAATGCTCATTAAAAAGATTGTTTTTGTTTTAATTATGAGCAAGTATTATGATTAAGCTTGTATTTTCAGTTTAATTTATTTATAACGTTTGGCTTATTATTTCAACTGAAAAGTGTAAAGTATAGATGTATTATCCCATAAATGAAGTATTTCAAACGATTCAAGGCGAAGGTTGGCACACAGGTGTTGCTGCACTTTTTGTACGCTTACAGGGATGTGATGTAGGTTGCCCTTGGTGCGATACACAGCAAACCTGGGTTCAATCAGAGGAAAAGCGTGTGAGTGCTGATGAAGTGATGCAAGTTGATGGTAAAGAAGGGCATTGGTCTTTATTTCTCGCTACTGATTTATTACAGAAAATACAAGAACAAGGCTGGACAGCACGTTGGGTTGTGATCACTGGCGGAGAGCCTTGCATGTATGATCTGAGGTCACTATGTGAAACCTTTGAGCAAGCAGGCTATCAAGTTCAAGTTGAAACCAGTGGTACCTATCCTGTTATGGTTACAGAGTCAACTTGGGTTACGGTATCGCCTAAAGTGGATATGAAAGGAAAACGTGCAATACAATACCAAGCTTTAGCAAGAGCAAATGAAATTAAACACCCTATTGCAACGCAACACCATTTGGATCAACTCGATGCATTGCTGGATCAGTTAGATGAAGTGAAACATGTATGCTTACAACCTATCAGTCAGAAGCCACATGCAACTGAACTGGCAATGCGTACTTGCATTGAAAGAAATTGGCGTTTATCTGTACAGATGCATAAATATTTGCAAATTGATTAAGTTATATTTTTGTTATTTTTTTTCTTTTGATTAAAAAGATTAGACATATATGTAATGTTTTTTTTATAATCAAGCTTCATTTTTATTAGTGAGGGATTACATGATGGTTGCTAAGCTATCTAAAGGTCAAAAAGCTGTTTTACAAGGTACGCAAAATACACAATCTAATGCATGGTGTATCGGTGTAAGTTGGCAGTTTAAACCGGAAAGCCTATTACAAAAGCTACCAGATCATCAAACTCTTGATGTATCACTAGGTTTATTCGACGAAAATAAGCGCTTAATAGATTGTGTTTACTACGGTAAGTTAGGTTCTAAGTGTGGAGCTATTACACATGTTCAGGGCTACTGGGTCGATCAAAATAATCAAAATATGAAACTTGATCAAGGTGTATTGCAATTCGATTTAACCAAACTACCAGCTCAAGCTGTGCAGGCAGCTTTTATACTCAGTAGCTACGAAGGTTATCGTTTACAAGGATTGAATTCAATTCAAGCGAGAGTATATGAGCCTGCTTCTCATACTGCACATAAAGATTTTATCCAATTTGACACTTCATTGGATGAGTCTTTCCAAGATAGTGCCTCGATTATCATGGCACGCATGTATCGTATAGATAAAAAGTGGATGTTTGAACCTTTGATTAAACCTATTGCTCAAGCAAAGGTGAATCAAGTGTTTGATCATTTTGCCAGTTCTTATTTTTATTCATCATGATTTGATATGCTTGATTGTACAGTTTATGTAGATCGTATATAAAGCAAAAGGTAAGCATGGCTTACCTTTGTTGTATAAGAGTCTTAAGACTCTAATGCTCTCTGGTTTTTAAAAACTGGATATCAGGATAACGTTCTATAGCTAAGTTGAGGTTGACCATCGTTGGTGCGATGTAAGTTAGATTATCTCCACCATCAAGTGCTAAATGCGCGTGTGCTTTGCGCTGAAACTCGTCTAACTTTTTCACATCTGAGCCTTCAACCCAGCGTGCAGTTGCTACATTCACTGACTCATACAGAGCATCTACATTGTATTCAGCTTTGAGGCGATGTACGACGACATCAAACTGAAGTACACCTACAGCTCCAACAATTAAATCGTTATTGGCCACAGGACGAAAGACCTGCACGGCACCTTCTTCAGAGAGCTGGACTAAACCTTTAAGCAACTGCTTTTGCTTGAGTGGATCTTTTAAACGAATGCGTCTGAACAGCTCAGGGGCAAAGTTAGGAATGCCTGAGAATTTAAGATCTTCACCTTGCGTAAAGGTATCGCCAATTTGAATGGTGCCATGGTTATGTAAGCCAATAATATCGCCTGCTACGGCTTCTTGCGCGCGCGTTCGATCTCCGGCCATAAACGTCACCGCATCAGAGATATTGATCATTTTACCCAAGCGAACATGTTTCATTTTCATACCTTGAGTATAACGTCCTGATACAATACGCATAAAAGCAATGCGATCGCGGTGTTTTGGATCCATGTTGGCTTGAATTTTGAACACAAAGCCGCTGAACTTTTCATAGTCAGCACAGATTTCTCCTGTTTGTGTACGTCTTGAAAGCGGAGCAGGTGCCCACTGAGTTAAACCATCAAGCATATGATCTACACCGAAATTACCCAATGCAGTACCAAAGAAAACCGGAGTGAGTTCACCTTTGAGGAAAGCATCATGATCAAACTCGTGTGAAGCACCTAATACCAATTCGATTTCATCACGCAATTGCTCTGCCAGTTCTTCGGTAACATGCTGAGCCAGATCGGGATGATCTAGTCCCTTAAGCGTTTGCACTGCTTGAATATTTGAACCTTGTCCTGATTGATATAAGATGATCTCATCACGGAGAATATGGTAAACACCTTTGAATAACTTACCACAACCAATAGGCCAAGTAATGGGCGCACAAGCGATGTTAAGTTCTTCTTCTACCTCATCAAGCAGCTCCATCGGATCGCGAATATCACGATCAAGTTTATTCATGAAGGTGACAATAGGTGTATCACGTAAGCGTGTCACTTCCATTAATTTTCGGGTACGATCTTCCACACCTTTTGCTGCATCAATGACCATAAGGCAAGAGTCTACAGCGGTTAAAGTGCGATATGTATCTTCAGAGAAGTCCTCGTGTCCAGGGGTGTCGAGTAAATTAACCAAGCAATCATGATAAGGAAATTGCATGACAGAAGTGGTGACAGAGATACCACGCTCTTTTTCCATCTCCATCCAATCAGATTTAGCGTGTTGTTTTGAGCCTCGCCCTTTGACGGTTCCTGCTGTTTGAATAGCACGACCGTAGAGCAGGACTTTTTCTGTGATGGTGGTTTTACCTGCATCAGGGTGAGAAATAATAGCAAACGAGCGTCTTATGCTGACATCTTTTGCTAAGTCAGATTGTGTCATGGAAACCTCTTATAAATCGGTAAGTGTATTAGCACACTCATGCTTTACAGATATAACATTAAGTAATCTGTTGATTGTATCAAATTTTTGCTTTTAGAGCTGTGCTTGTATAAAAAAAGGTAAAAAAAGCAGCTATTATAGCTGCTTGACATGAAAGAGGGCATGTTTAACTACGCGGTTTAGGCTTTCTCTTCGGTTTGAGTGTGCGTTCTGTATGCTTGCGAATAGCACGACGTATTTTGGCACTTTTAACGCGTTCGCGAGCGCGAGATGTTTTTTCTTCTGAAATACAAGTGCGTGTTTCTTTAGGCAATTGTACAGCGCTGCGTAAGTAGTTAACATTTTCTAAATCAAGTTCTTGCCAGCCACCTAAAGGTAGTTTTTTGGGCAACTCGATTTTACCATATCGTGTACGCATCAAACGGCTGACTTGTACTTCTTGCGATTCCCATAACCTTCTGACTTCACGGTTACGTCCTTCTGTTAAGGTCACATGGAACCATTGGTTGAGCCCTTCTCCGCCAGCAGGCTTGATGGTCTCGAACTTAGCCTCTCCGTCTTCAAGCTGAACACCACGACGCAAATTGTTGATATGTGTTTGATTCACTTCGCCAAAAACACGCACAGCATACTCTCGTTCGACCTCAAAAGATGGATGCATTAAACGGTTAGCTAGTTCACCATCAGAAGTGAACAACAGAAGCCCTGAGGTATTGATATCAAGGCGTCCGACAGCAATCCAACGTCCTCCTTTCAATGGAGGCAAGCGTTCAAAAACGGTTTTACGACCTTCTGGATCTTTACGGCTACAGATTTCACCCTCAGGTTTGAAATAGAGTAAAACACGACAAATATCTTCAGCTTCGGTACGGGCTGCTACGATATGCCCATCCATTCTAATTTTATCTGTGTCTTCCACTCTATCGCCGAGCTGCGCTATTTTACCATTGACGCTGACACGTCCTGCAGCAATCACTTTTTCTAATTCACGGCGAGAGCCTAATCCTGCTCTGGCTAATACTTTTTGTAGTTTTTCACTCATGTTACAACTCTTTGTACAGTGTAGAGGTTAGAGGTTGAGCCTGATGTTCCTGCTCATTATTGAGCTTTGGCAATGCATCAAGGCTATTTAATCCAAAGTAATTTAAAAATTCGGTCGTGGTGGCATAGAGCGCAGGACGACCTGGTACATCTTTATAAGCGACAACTTGAATCCATTTACGTTCAAGCATAGTCTGTAAAAACGAGTAGTTCACCGCCACGCCTCGGAGATTTTCCATATCTGCACGAGTAACCGGCTGGTGGTATGCAATTAAAGCTAAGGTTTCTAAAAAAGCTTTAGAAAATTTAGGCTGCTGCTTTTGATGCAACGACTTTAAAATAGGTGCCAAATGAGGTTGAGTTTGAAAGCGGTAACCGCTTGCAAGTTTGACCAAGGCAACGCCTCTGTCTTTAAATTCTTCTTCAATTTCTAGTAGTAATGCATGTAACTCCTGTTGACTCAGGGTAGAGTGCGATGCGATTAAGTCGATGAGTTCATCGCATGATAAAGGTGTTTTAGCTGTAAAAATAAAGGCTTCGACCAGTTGTTTTACGCTTGGTTGTTGTGCTTGTTTCATGTCATGAGGCTCACATAAATTTGTGATGCATGGTCTGTCGTTAACAATTTTATTTGACCTGAGGTGTTGAGCTGCAAAACCGCTAGAAAACAGCCAATCATACCAGATATTCCTTGATTTGCATCGATTAGTTGAAAAAAGTTACGTTTTTTGTGGTATTTAAGCTGTGTGATGATATGTTCTATACAAGTTTCTAGAGAAATGACCTCAGGTTCTATCTCATGGGCAGCATCTATCTTTTGTTGTGCAATAAAATGCTTCATCGATGCGATCAGATCGGTGAGCTGTATCTGTGCTGGTTTCATTTTAGGAACGCCCTGCACATCAACTTGCGCGACGAAGCAATCACGTTCAATACGTGGTTGCTCATGTAAGCTTTGAGCTGCTTGCTTGAGTGCTTCATAGGCTTGTAGCTGTGCAATCAACTGATATCTCGGATCTGCTTCCTCATCTTCGATTAAAGGCTCTTTCGGTAAAAGTAGACAGCTTTTCATATGTGCTAAGGTTGCAGCCATAACAAGATAATCGCCAGCTAAATTGATATTGAGTGTGTGTAAGACTTCAATATATTCGAGGTACTGATGCGTAATCAACAAAACGGGTAAGTCTTGTAAGTCGAGCTTTTGTTTTTTGATGAGATAAAGTAAGACATCTAAAGGTCCCTCAAATGCTTCGAGATAAATTTCGAGCGCATGAGGGGGGATAAACAAATCGCGAGGCTGCTCTTGTAGAGGCTCGCCATGTAATTTTACTTGTGAAAAATCGTAGGTCATAAATCAAAGAGCATCGAGTAATACACTGATATTTCCAGCACCTTGACGTAGAACTGAAAAGGGCTCAGAAGTTAAGTCAATTATAGTCGTAGGTTCTTCAGAGATACATCCACCATCAATCACAAGATCAATATGATGCTCAAGTTGATCGCGAATAGAAAAAGGATCAAACTCGGCTTCGGTTTGATGAGGTAAAATTAAGCTCGTTGAAGTTAAAGGTTCACCTAGAGCTTCGAGTATATGTAGACAGATCTTGTTGTGAGGAATGCGTATACCAATGGTTTTTTTTGCTGAAGTGGTCAGACGGTTGGGGACTTCTTTTGTTGCCTTTAAAATAAAAGTGTAAGGGTTGGGTGTGTGTGTCTTTAAAAACCGAAAAGCCTGATTATCTAAATGTGTATAGCGTGATACTTGGGATAAATTGTGACACATCAGGGTGAATTGATGCTTTTTAGAAAGTTGACGTATTTGAATAATCCGTTCTAGCGCATTTTTATGATTAATTTGGCAACCTAAAGCATAACCAGAGTCAGTTGGATAAGCAATGACACCGCCTTGCTTGATGATATGTACGGCTTGCTCGATAAGACGTTTTTGTGGTGTTTCAGCATGTATTTGGAAAAATTGACTCATAATTTTACTCGTGTATAAGTTGTGCATAGGTTGAGTTTACCCAATTAGGCGATTGCCATATCCATGAACCTACCTCGGGTTGATGCAAATTTCGTCCCAAATCACACCATGGTGTGACCTGATGAAAGTCGCTTCCTAAAGAACAATGCAGTGCAAACTCTTGAGTAAGACCGATTAAAGAAGCGCGATCGGCAATAGACTGTTGAGCAAAAATAACTTCCATACCATCGCCTTGAGATTGTTTAAATTCTTTGAGTAATCGTCGTAGCCACTTGCGACTCATTTTATAACGAGACGGATGCGCAAGTACGGCAACGCCACCTGCCTGATGTAAGATCTCAATCGCTTCTTGTATCGAACACCACTGGTTAGGTACATAACCAGTTTTACCGCGAGCAAGATAGCGGGAAAACACAGAATTGACATCAGAGGCATAGTTTTTTTCAACGAGCCAGCGCGCAAAATGGGAGCGGCTGACCGCAGCGCCTTGCGCATAAACACAAGCACCTTCATAAGCACCTTCAATACCTGCTTTGGCTAAACGCTCGCCAATGAGTCGAGCACGTTGATCGCGTTTGTGCCTTTGCTGGGACAATAGTTCCAGTAATCCTGTATGTGTTGGATCAAAATGAAGTCCAACGATGTGAATGTCATAGCCATGCCATCCAGTTGAAATCTCGACGCCATTGATTAAATTTAGAGGTTGCTCTTGTGCTTCATTCGCTTTGTGCGCTTCTTCTAACCCGGCAACTGTATCGTGATCGGTTAGAGCTAGGGTATGAATGTTTTTATCCAAGGCGCGCTGTATTAATGCGGTAGGGCTAAGTTGACCGTCCGATGCGGTTGAGTGGCTATGTAAATCATAGACTTGAGAGGGATAAGAAGAGATAAGAGCCATGGTCACTTCATTCAATGGTTATTAATAAATTATATTATCCTTGAATTAAGCGATGAAAAAAACCCTTAAATTGCATATAAAGTGTAAAAAAGGTTAATCTTCTGCATGATGTCTGATTCTTAAGATAACACGTCGGTTTTTAGCTCGTTCAGAAGCTAAAGAGTTTTTGGCAGCGAATCGCTTCATAGCGTTCATTTTGATTTTAATCTTAGATTTAGGCACGCCTCTTTTCATAAAGAAACGTCTGAGGTTAGAGGCTCTTTTTCTTGCAATACGTTTGTTTTGTGTGATGCCTCCATAGCTATCGGTAAAGCTTTCAATATGAATACCAGCTACTTGGTTATCGTGTTTCAGGTATTCGGATAATTTCTCTAACATGCTAACAGAGTGCTCGGTCATTGCGCTGCCTTTTCTGTAATAGAATACGACGAAAGAAAAGTCTTCTAGATTATAGGGCAGTAGTCCATTCATACACTTTTTAAACTCGTGATACTTTGTACTAAAATTGACAGGAGACAAGCCGACGGCTATTTTATCTTTCGGGTTGTTCCAGTCATTGTAGAAAAATGTAGGCTCCATACCCATTTCAAGTTCATTAAGCATAATCCAAGGTACACGGTCGTTGAGCTCTAGATTTTGGTATTTCTGAAATTGAAATTGGAGCAAGTTGCGATCTGTGATACCAGGACGCCATAAAGGAGCTCGGCTAATGAGGCTTACAGGTGTTGTATGACCAGGTTGTATCATCATCTCTAAAGTGAAAGATAAGTTAGATGATTTGTTTGCACGACTGGTAAAAGTCGCTTTACCATATTGCGGAATATGATGTGAGATTTGGCATAGCACAGGTGAAGGTTTGATATTATTCCATAGCGAGCTATCAATAGATGAGGCATAATACTTCATATTAGCGAATGATGGCATGGCTAAGAGGAAAAAGCTGATGAGAACAAATACGCGCTCTAGCATAAAACCAAAAATATGCGAATCTTAATATGCATGCTATCGGCGTTTTCAATGTAAACTTAAGTCACGCAATCTAACAAGTAAGTTCGTTTGTTCCATAAAACTGATAAAAGAAGAGATGTTAATATGAGCCATGCTGCACCAAGCCAAACCATTAAAGATCGTTTCCGAGGTTATTACCCAGTTGTGATTGACGTAGAAACAGCAGGTTTTAATGCCGAAACCGATGCGCTATTAGAAATTGCAGCCACACTTTTAGATATGAACGAAGAAGGTGATTTAGTCTTATTGCAGACACTGCACTTTCATATTGAACCTTTTCCTGATGCTAATATAGAACAATCTGCAATCGAATTTAATGGCATCGATCCCTTTGATTTAAAGCGCGGTGCGATACGAGAAGAAGATGCTTTACGAGAGATTTTTAAAGCAGTACGTAAACAACTCAAACGCACAGGTTGTCATCGTGCTATTTTAGTGGCACACAATGCGACGTTTGACAAAAGTTTTGTCCGTGCTGCCACAACAAGATGCAAGCTTAAGCGTGATCCCTTTCACCCATTTACTACCTTCGATACCGCAACTTTATCAGGTCTTGTACTTGGCCAAACGGTTTTAGCGAAAGCATGTGAAACAGCACAGATTGAATTTTCACAAGCGAAAGCTCATTCAGCTCAATACGACACCGAAAAAACAGCCGAGCTTTTTTGCTGGATGGTGAACCGTTGGAAAACGTTGGGAGGATGGCCGGTCGAACTGACTGATTAAAGCCAACGCTCTTGTTGTGTGAAGCAGACGCTTAGCCATAATTCGTCTATGGTTGAATGTAAATCTTGTATCAGTTGTTCACGTAGCGCATCTTGCTCTCTCACATTCCAATCGTATTTTTTGGAGACGAGAATATTGATTTCAAGTTCATAGCGTCGTCCAAACTTGGCTAAATGACTTTGGCAAGTAATAATACCTTTTTGTTTTTGTAAGGCTGCAATAGCTCTATCGACACGATATGCCATGTTATCTTTAGGTGCCAAGCGTAATACTTCTCGCATATTACGCTTGAGTACTTTGAGAGGCAACCAACATGCAAAGGTAGCCATACCGAAAGTGAGTAGGGGGTCAATAATCAAGCTGACATCTTGATAACCTATTAATGCAGTGCCTCGTGCTACAGAAAAACCAATGAGGAGCGCTAAGCTTAAAATAGCGTCAACATACCATTCATTGGCATCAACACGTAATAATTCAGAATGATGGAACTGATTAGCATACACTTCAAATTTATACATTAAGGTTGCTATTACTAAAGTGATTGAAGCGTAGATCATGGCAAAGTCGAGCTCAATCAATCGGCCTCCTGTCGTTAACACATCCCATGCACTCCATGCAGCATAAGCACAAATAAGAATCAGTAAAGCAGAATTGATGACACTCACCAAAGGTTCTAAATGCGAATAGCCAAATTGGAAGTATTCATCATCTTCTTTACTAACAAGATGACAGATGAACAAGATAAGCCCTGTCATCAACACACTAAATAAAGAAAAAAAACCATCTAGTAATATGGCATTGGATTGAAGATAGAGACCAGCAGTAATTCCTAGAAAGCTGATAAAAGTGGTCATAGCTAAAGATAATGTAAGGGCTTTTTCTTCACTGATCGTGCTTTTTTGCACAGCACACATAAGATCTCCAGCCGCAATAGATACTCTTTAATCTTAGTTAGTTTGGCTGTTATAAATCAACTTTTAATTGAGAATTTATTTTCCTCATTGTTATGGAATGATGGTTCCTTAGATGTAGATGTGTGTGAGCAGCTTGAGTCAAAAAGAATATGAGTCAGAAGACCTTTTCCATGTTTTAAAGACATATCAGGACGAGAGGATATCATACACACATCACTTATATGACTATGCAATAAGCTTTTACCGACAAGAAACGCCGTTTTATCATTGCGCATAGGTATAAATTCGTAATGGTTATCAGCTAGAGTGGCACGATGAATCTGCGCGTAAGGTCTAAGGTAACCTGCAATGTGTCCTATCCCTGCAACATGATCTCCTTGCTGAGCATCATCAATGTAAGTATGCGTGATCTGTACATCAGAGAGCTCAGACGCATCACCTAAATAGCCCAGAACACCACCGATATAATGCTTACGTCGTACACGCAAACCTATATGTACTTGAATAGATAGATCATGAATCAGTACATTCTTGATCTGCGCTTTTTTATGAGCGCGTCCTGCAAGTGCGCCTACAGCACCTGAACTTGAGCTGGTGGTGATTTGATTGTTCTCGAGTTGGATCTGTGTCAGTGTTGAGCGTTCAATGATTCCCGCGACTAAGCCTAATCCCATTTGCGCAAAAGGATAATATGCAGCATCGCCTGCTGCTAAATTACTTTGGGTGATACGTAAATCTTCAATATGACTGAACTTGATGATTCCAGCGAGTAAACCACCCATTTGAACAAGACTTTCTCCCGTTTGCCATTGTATATTGTCAAGAGTGAGATGCTTGATGGTTGCACCTTCAAGGCGACTGAACAAGCCAACATAAGCACCTTGGCGCACTTGTAAAGTTAAGTGGCGAATAGCATGATGTTGCCCCTCTAATACGCCAGAAAAAACTTTAGGCTGGTGGACGACTTGGTCAGTACAGTCGATATCTTGAGTCAGTTGATAATGCAAAGTGCTTTTTTCGGGAATTGCAAGTAAGGTTTCACAATTGTTGATCATCACCGATGATACAGGTCTTGCAATGGCGGAAAAGGTGAAGTGATACAAGCCTCCAAGTAATAAGATTTTGATGAGATAAGCGATTACAATAAGACAAGATTGGCAGCGTTTGCACCTGATAAAGTAGTGAGCCCACGGCAAACTTTTTACGCGCTTGAAAGAGATAGGATATTGAAGCAAGGCTATGCATTTCAAGTATTTTGTGCTGTGCGTTAAAGCGACGCCTTGATAGAACAGATGCCAGAAAAAAGCGCAAGCTTGGCGAAAAGGCCACATAAAGACACTCCATAGTTAAAGAAACAATTTGATTCTATAAATACACGGCAGATTTGTCTTTGACTTTTGCACTATTTACAACAAAAAGCTACTAAAATCATAAGGTTTACAACATACAACATACAGCATATAACATGGAGAAATACTGTAAAAGATAAAAATAATTAAAGCTTTACTTTGTTTTATAAAAGTGTGATAGACTTTAATTAACAGCGTTTCATTGAACAAGACATTTAGCTTATTCTTTAAGTAGAGAGTAAACAAGAGTGTTTCTTTTATGTTTAAGATTGAACTATGAATGAATATAACCAAGTAAAAATAGGGTTCCTTGTAGCCAGTTTTGTGTGTTGTGTTGCTCCTACTTTCGCTGATACCTTATCCGTTAAAGTTGGCGTCGATGCAGCTTATAGCGATCTTGATGTTGATGTAGCCGATCATAGCTACACATATGATACCAAGATAAATCCTTCATACTGGATTAAGTTTGAGCATTTTATCCCAACACTACCTAATATCAAAGTACAGTTCGATGACGTGTCCACAAGTTTGGAACATAATCTAGTAGACCATAATCTAAAACTTACTCAAATGCATTACACCTTATATTATGAAGTTCTAGACAATGGGCTCGTTTCAGCTGATGTGGGTCTAAACTATACTTCGGTTCAAGGCGATATGAGCACACCCCAACATGCTGAAATCGATTTAGAACAGTCTCAATGGGCAGCTTATATAAGCTCAGAATTAGCTTTTCCAGGAACAGATTTTTTTGCCTTTGCTGATGCACTTGTAGGCTTTGATCCTGCTGCGTATCATGATATACAGGCCGGATTAGGTTGGAGAGTGAGCGCTCTTGCCGATTTTGATACGAAAATTGGTTATCGTTACACAGGTATCGAAGGCGAAGAAAGTGGTACAAAAACAGATTATACCTTGGCGCATCGAGGCGTTTTTGCTGGTGTTAGCGTGAGCTTTTGAGAGGTTTGAGCTTAATAAAATACCAAGCAACACGGTGATGCGTTTGAATCCATAAATGTAAAAGGCGCATCACCAGTAGGGTAAAAACAAGACGTAGTATGAATATCCAAAAAAAACTTCCGCCAATTAACCAGATAATGCATGTATCTTCAATGACTGCATGCAATAAGTTCATCGACAACACCGCTCTATGTGCTTCATCTTCGTCTAGTTCGCTGTCTTCAATTGCTTGAATGAGCATGGCTCCTCCATAGACTAAGCCCAAAGTCATGCCTAAAAAAGTGATCGGTGCGCAGCGGGCGCTGATACCCATAATGTCTAAATAGGGCGTCAGCCATTGCGTCACTTGTGGCATAGCTTGATGTGTTTTTATGTAATCAAGCAGTAGTACTAACATAAATAAGAAAGGCCACATGAGTATATAACTTTCGATTTGCCCTAACATCCAACTTTGCCATGAAGTATCTGTTGGCTCTGTGAGACGCAAAGCAATATGCACCGGCTCTTGCAGCAGAGATCCATAGTCAAATATCCAATGAAATACATAGCCTAAGATGAGTGCACTGAGCACTCTTAAACTCAGTGCAAAGAGAGGTTTGATGCCGCACTTGCGCACTACAGCCAGCTCTAGCGGTAAACTATGTGCCATCAGCATCATTATACCTACTATTGTGGCTTGAGCCGCTGTGATATCTACAGTGGTCGCTAAGCTCACAAATAGCATGGCTCCAGACCATAGGTTTGTTACAGCGGTAACAGCCCAGACCATGCCCATTATACCTGGTAAACCAAGGTATCCCATTAGGGGAGCCAGCATGTTTCCTAGCCAGTCCACAACACCCATCTCTGTAGCGAGCTTAACGCACACTGCAATAGGAATCATAAGCTTCATGATTTTTAACCAGAGATCAAAAGTATTCTTACATGATGTGCGTAACAGGTGAGGCATGATTTGGAGCTCCACGTACTTCATCTGATCCATAAGATAGCACATGAATACTGTATCTGAGTTGGGTAATGGGTTAAAAGTAAGTCTCAAAAGAGGCGCTCACCAAATAAGGTGGAGTAGGTTGAGTATGGATTAACTAAGGCTCTTTGCAAAAGATGGCAAAGATTCAAGCTGGATCTCAATCTTTAATAAGAGTTGATGTGTCTTAGATGACACTGTTTGTTCTCTTATAAGAAGTTCGAGGCTATTGACCTATTTGAATCATGCTATATCCCATTTGATGAGTGAAGCCATCAAATATGGAGAAATAAAAACCTGCCCTTAATATCTTTGATCGAGATGTATTTGAATAGAGAAGAAGAGTATCTTCGAGTTTGTAGGTTTTTCTTCTCTATAATAAAAAATAGCAAATAGTCTTAAAAATCTACTTTTTCACTATAGATATTTGTATATTGATTTACAGAGGTACGAGTATAACTTGAGTCTTTCTTAATTTGTTCCAGTGGATAACAATTTCACCGTAATTTTTGAATCCTTTAAGTATTAAATCAATAAAATTAAAACCACCTTTAATTTTTTTATATTCTATTTTATTTAATATTTTCATTTAATAATTTATCCTCAACTTATTTATATTATGTCTTTTAGCAAAAACAATGTTATGCATTTCGGGAATATACAATGCTGTAGCTGCTTGGTCGCCAAATCCTTCTTTCATATTTTTGAACATACGATGATACAGATTGTATATTTTATTGATTTGACAGGAGCAGATGACGGATTTTACCTAAACTACATGTCGCTATACAGCTGGAGTGAGTTGAATCAACCATCGCTGTTTAGTTTGCTTATCGCTGTCTTTAACCCACTGGATAAATTTTGTCAGAGATTTTCTTATATCAGTGAGGCTTAACCCACCATGTATATTTCTTTGTTCTTTGTAACGTAAAGCTCTCATTTGAACTCCTTTATTATAGGTGAGTTTGTTATAATAAATAGATATTTATTTCAACATATTCTTGTTGAGTTTTTGTTTTTTTATTATTTTTTTTACATGTAAGCGTTCTCTTTTGTGTAAATATAGAATGCATGCAAAAGTAATTTATTTTATTCAGAGTGAAGCACATCCTTGTGCAATAAAGCATTTTAACTACAACTTGATCCTCTTATATGCTTGGTTGTGCCATCGTGTGCGTTGATAATGTGGCTTAACTTCGATGCTTGTAAGTTTGATATTTCATCTAAATGTAAAAAGTATGTTTCAGTTTCTGGGTTATAATCTTTATCAATAATTTTAAAATGGGTTTGTTCATCCCATAAAATATCAGATTGATCATTTTGATAGATTAAATTAGCCAAACGCGATTTTTTACCTTTAATTTTAAGGATGAGTTTTTTAGCATTAGAGTTACCACCTATATCGAGAGCATTTCGTGCATCCGCATGTGCTAAGTGTAAAGATCCTGTACCAGAGTAAAAACCTTTCACAAAGTAGCCATCGCCATTACGCAACTTTTGCCATATTTGTGGGGACATAGTCTGACCGCGGTAGACCTCGGTTTCGAGTTTGGGTAAATAATTTACACTTTGCTTAAAACTTTTTTTCTGATTTAAAAACTGTCTTACTCTCTCTGTATATGTGGCACTTTCACTTACATTAGAATGATTAATAAACTGATTCAATACATCTAATTTACCTTCATTTACAAAATTACTGAGAGAGTTCACTGTTTGAGAGTGAAATCTTTTGCGGCGCATCAGGTTTTCCTCAATAGTGAGTAGGTTATTGACTCTGCTTCGCCAGAACGGCGCTGTATCTGGATTCATAGCAAGTTCACGAGCAAGCTCAGTAGCTGAGCTATTGAATGCATTGAGTGCGCAGCTACATACTAGGGCTGCAAGAAGAAGGTTTTTAGGCATAAAAATTCCTGTTTTCATCATGAAATTAAATTGAATACGACTATGGTTTACGCTTGTTACACAGAGGTGTAAGTATCTTGTCATACATTTCTCTTTGAGATATCAGCTTTTTCAGCATGTGACTCCAGAAAGGTAGATGGCTCAAAGTACTTGTATTGAGTTCTTTAATCTGCGCGGTCATATGCTTATGAATATCGCAAGATTCAGGATTCACTTTTAAACTATGACTTTGTGGCATGTATGCATTGAACAGATCAGAATTCTTTAAGGTGTTTTCTTCTTCGTACTGAGCAAAGCTGTTTTGCAAATTCTCAGTAAATCGGGATAATTGATCTTGTTGTAAGAATCCAGAAATATGTTGAGGTAGCTTAGTATTGTTGCCATAAATAAAGCCTGTATTGTTCAACTCGTCTCTGATCATCAAATGTTTGTAAAGGAGAACAGGCGCAAGATGTCCCAGCTTTTCATAGTTTCTTTCAACATACCATTCCTGAGTTAAAGGATATTGATTGATGACCTTAAGAAAGTCGTAGGCCGAGAATGATCTATGACCGTTTGCTCTAAGATGCTTAAACTGTCGCTTGAAGGCAGCAAAAAGAGCAGGATAGTTCTGTTTAAGATCAACAATAAAACTATGTGCGTGCTGGTATAAAGCACGTTGGCCGAAGAATTGATGCGTGTCCTCTTGAGTCAGTGCTTCACCTGATAGTAAACGCTGATTGCATTTTTGATTTTGACCTTGGCAAAAATTGGCAAAACTTTTAAATGCATAGGCATATTTTAGCAACATCTGTTTGATCTCATCAGCTTGGTAACCGAACCGCATTTTACGTTTAACGTAAGCTTTAGCGTCGATATGCGCGATCGAGTCATTAAAATTTTCGATCAGCTTATTGATACGCACTAAATCGGGTGATTTGTGCTGTTCAAAGGTGACAACTTGCTCACCATCATTCTTATTGATAAGGGACTGTACACTTTTACAGTAAGCGAGAACAGGCCATGCTGGGACGACGAGTGGGAAGGAACTCGTTACTTTGAGTACCTTATCCGAGCAAGCCTGATAAGGTTTAATCGTTAAGATGTGCTGCGCGCTATCAATGGAGCGCTGCGCTTCGGGTACATCGGAAAACTCATCTGCGATCCAGTGTTTGAAAGCTAAGTCTTGAGTTAAATTCAAAGTGTTATCGAGGTATTGCTCTAATTGAGGGTTGTCTTGTACTTGAGCAAGATACGTTTTAAATTGCTGAATTAGACTTTTCTCTAGCTTTGTTCTATTTTTTTTGATTTCTTTTTGCACATGTTGTACCAGTACTTTTTTGGCCTGTGCAAGTTGATGCCCTTGATCAATCCATTTCTGGATATTCATATGCGGATGACGTTTGTGTAATACATCAATCAGAGGCCGCATGGTGTTGCGTGTCATATCATTGAGACAAGTTTGTAGTCTTTGCTGATAGTCTATTGCCTCTTGAGAGTGTGGATTGCTCATCAAATCATGATTGTTGAAGGTGCGTGCATCACATTCAAGAGGGGTATAGGCTAAATCGGCTTGCGCTGCTAGGTTATAAGGTGGCTTATACAGGTCATAATAAAGACTTTTGTAAAATTGTAGGTCTAAATGATGAATGGTTTTTTGGAGCAGAGAAAGCCAAGTAAGCGATTGTTCTTGATATGTTTTAAGACCATAGACGATGTTATGATTGATACGTGCGAAGATTTGTTGTTCGTAATCTCCCAAGTTTTGCTCTGTGGCCGTCATGATTTCCATGATGTTGCGTTTGATTTGCTGTGCTTGTTGTGTTGTATCTTTGTAGACATAACGTGTTTGCTGGTTGATCTCATTGATATGATGCTTAAGGTGCTCATTAAAATGATCAGCTTGAGCCAGTGCCTCGGTAGCATTACTGACTACAGGAATGAGATACACAATACTTGCTGCTTTATCAAGGCTGGAGCTGTTTTTATTGGAAAAAGTTTTGACCAAATCATCAGCCCATAACCCTAAAGCAACAACATCAAATACAGGTCCAAGTGCTTCGAGTCCTTCAGCTGCCCAGCCTGTATAACGGCGTAGGTTTGTTAGCATCGAAACCGATTCACTTTCCGTGATACTTCCTTCGAATAGAGCGGTATGAGGTGTAAACTTTTGTTCAGTTTTAAAAGCTGAGGTTGCTTCAGGTAGCACCTGTTCTAAATTGATGGCTTCCGATTGTGGAGATAACTGTTTCAGTTCATGAGATAACTCAGATTCTTCTGGTAAAGTCTCTATTGGAAGAGTGCATACTTCGTTAGATAAACTATGTTGTGAGTAAGCGAGAGCAAGAACAACACATAGTTTTCGTAATGAAAAACTCTTTTTTTTCGAGTTTGGGCTTGAGTGGGACTTGTTTTGTATCATTTTTTTTCCATGCAAAGTATTATGTTAAATGGCTGTTTTATTCGTCTTGTATATGCTGGGTTTTTTATACAAATTAAAATCAGGCATCAACAAAAAGGGGCGAGCATGTTACCAAATAAAAATTTTTCAGCAAGATTTTTTACAACTTAAAACTTTTTTTGCTTGAAATACATACTGAATTTTGAGTATGACTTCGAATAGGGCTGCTGAAATCATATTTTTGAATAAAAATGTATCAAAAAAGTATTTTTTTTTAATATTTTGTAATAAAAAGATTCAACTTCAAGAGGAGTGTTCATTTGTAAAATATGCTCTACATTGTCGCTTAGGTGAGAGAAGAAGTCGATTTTGTCGGCAGAAAATGTATTATGCCTTTCAGCATCGGTTTGACTAACAAAGAGGTTGAGTTCGTCAATCAGCTTATGATTGGTAAAGAGAGTGCGAAACATAGTCAAGTCTTCGTGATTTAATTGTGTATGACCTATTTGATAGGATTCAATCGATTCTAAATTATGAATGCGGTTATCTCAAAACTCAGTATGAACCGATGCATTGTGCACATCTGTTCCTAGCCCATTAGACATTCAGAATGAAGGAAATAATTGGAAGATCTGTTTTTTATGAAAGAACGCAGGATATAATTTTATAAAAATTGCAGTTGATCTTTTTAGATTTAATATTCAAAAAGTAGTTTTTTGTAATTTTTCACTTTTGTATACGATACATACTCATTTTTTGATTTTTTATTTGTTGAACATGTTTTATTTTATTACTTTATTGTGCAAAAATTAATTATTTGATGATAAAGAATATATATGAAAAAATTTTCTATGGTGCGTATATTAGAAATAAAAATTAAGGATAATTAATATGAATCTGCATCATAATAATATGAAATTGATATCTCAACATATGCAGTCATGGACTGCATCAAAGCTTTCTTGTTTAGGCATCTACGAATGTAATTATTCACGTTTTGATTTAAAGAAATCGAAATGGCTAGTTTTTCCTATGCATTACGCTTGGTACTGTGAGTATATGGAGCAAGGCCTTGATGCGTCTTTAATATCGCGTTTAAAACGAGGAACACATTATTGGGATCATACGACCAAAATTTATAGGAAGTACAATCGTTTTATCAACACAGTAGATATTTATAATCCTCATAGGTTAGATATTGTTTTAGAAGCTAAAGAGGGTTTCGAAATGCTGACGGTAAGTTCTGATCATCTGCTTTTATTACCAGAATATATGCAAATTCAAAAAGCCCTTAGAGAGTTATCTGATCAGGCTCAACCTATAGTACAGAATAAGCCTCATCTCACTTTAGATTTGAGAGGTGCTTGGACTGAGCTGGAAGTGGGGCAATAAATTCAATACACCAAGGTATAACAAGTGTAGGTTGTTGGCATGATTATATCTCAGAGGTGATGTAGACATACAGAAATCAATAAAAACCCTCTGCTTAGAGCGGATTGCAGAGGGTATTCAATTCAAAGTTTAAACTTCATAGCGGTGAAGGCTTGTTGCAAAGCCTGTTGAATAAGAAGTGTATTTTGCTTTTGCAACGGTTCAAGGTAAAGGTCTGTAATGTGCTCAAGAGGCTCTTCATGTTTCCAAGGTAAATCATGGTAAGCAATACCAGCGTTGTTACTGGTAAAAATTAACTCACCTGTTTTGCTGTCGAAGAGACTGACATTGATAAGAGCATGTTGTATTTTACGGCCACCGTGAACATATTCGTTGTTGTATAATCCAATACCTGAAATGATGCGGTTTGACTTTTCGGGATCATCATCTGGTATATGGTTAATTTTTTTTGGGTGAATCATCATGATGTAAGTAGCTTGCTTTTGCTCAGCCATGCTGAGGAGTTTTGCATCCGTAATCTGTAGGCCGTTGAAAAAAGATTTTTCAGGTTGTTTTACGAAGGTTTCGCTGGTATCTAGGAGCTCTATTTGATAGTTGGCTTGCAGTGAGGATACAGTGTTCTCTTTAATTAAATTGTTGATATTCCATGATTTTACATCCACATCTTTTCCGTCCGTAAAGCTAAACAGATAACTGTGTATTTGTTTGATATGAAAAGATTCAGGAAAAGTGGAGACGAGTAAAATTTTCTGATCTGTTTGAATATCTGTTGCATTGGTCCAAAATTTATTGCTGCAACTTTGTAGCATGAAACAACAGAGTAAGAATAGGGAAATATGTCTCATCAATAGTTTCTCCTTAAGGTTAGATGATACTATGTATAATATATGACATGATTTTATGATAAATATTAATTTAATGCTCATCTTATTTATTAAATTGTGTAAAAAATACTTTTTAACTGAGGTAGCTTAACCCATAAAAAGCACTTGTGAGCTTAAATCTTAGTGAAAAAGTGGAACAGAATGCGTGAAGGCTAAATAACATTTAGCCTTCACTTGAATGAGATGTATAAATATGAAACCAGGCGTGCGCAGAGCTAAAGCTCTAACTGATTTGCTCTGCATTGGTTAAATGAATAAATTGCATATGACGTTCATATTGGTTGAGAATATCAGCAATAATTTGCTCTTTGGTATAGCCCATGACGTCATATTGTTGGCCACCTTGAAGTAAATAGACCTCAGCACGATAATAGTCATTATCGGTTTCTGTTGCATACTCAGGTGCACTGAACTTACGTAATCGAATACTGTAATTAAAGTTTTCAACGTTATTACGCTCTACAACTAAACTAATTTTTTGACTCTCTTGCTGTGTGACTTTAGCATTGAGTCCTTGCTTGCACATTTCTACAGCTATTTCTTTTAAAGTCGGTAATACAATATCTTGCATGAACTTTTCTGACTCTTTTATTTTGGGATAATTCACTAAGGAAGACACCCGATCTTTCCAGCTAATATGCGCTTTTGAATACTGCACTGTAGGATGGTCTTGAATATTGGCTTGTAATAAATAGTCATTTCTTAATGCAATAAACAGACAGTAACAAAAAATAAGCATCATGACTAACAGGGGTAAAGCACAAGCGATTGTCATGGTTTGCAGTGCTGGGAGTCCACCTGTGACTAAAAGTGCGGCAGCGAGCACACCTTCTGCAAAAGCCCAAAAAACACGTTGCCACTTCGCCGACTCTTTGTGCATATCACTTGTTAAGGTGTCTATTACTAAAGATCCTGAGTCAGAAGAGCTAACAAAGAATGTGACAATCAAGACAATAGAAACCGCTGATAGAACTGAAGAGAAAGGAAATAACTCTAGAAACTTAAACAGTGCAACAGGTGCATTATGCTCTACAGCATAGCTGAGATCAGATGCGCCATCATATAAGATCTCGTAGATTGCGCCGTTACCAAAGACACAGAACCAGAGAAAGATAAAGAAAGAAGGTACAAAGAGTACACCCATTAGGAATTCTCTAATGGTACGCCCTTTAGAAATACGAGCAATAAAGACACCAACAAAAGGTGACCAAGAAATCCACCAACTCCAGTATAAAAGTGTCCAGCCACCAATCCAGTCTTCTTTCTTTTCATACATATAAAGATTGAAGGTCATATCAATAATATCACTAAAGTAACTACCTGTATTCTCAACAAAAGCTTTAAAAATTGCAAGGGTTGGGCCTATACATAAAATCAAGAGCATTAAAGAAAGAGAGAGGACCATATTAAGATTAGAAAGTCTTTTAATTCCTTTTTCTAAGCCAAAAGCTACAGATAAGCCAGCGATAGCAGAAACAAAAGCAATAACAATAACTTGTGTAGTATTGTTGACCGGAAAACCGAGTAGATAGTTAAGCCCTGCATTAATTTGCATTGCGCCTACACCTAGGGAGGTCGCGATACCAAACATGGTACCAATCACAGAAAATGTATCAACAAAGTGACCTATAGGTCCGTAAATTTTATTACCAATGAGCGGGTGTAAAATAGATCGAGGTAATAAAGGCAGGTTGTGCCGATAAGAAAAGTAAGAAAGCGATAAAGCAATAATCGCATATGCTGCCCAAGCATGAAGCCCCCAATGGAAAAATGTGATTTTCATTGCTTGTTGAGCTGTTTCTAAGGTACCCACAGGTCCAGTTGGTGGATCATTGAAGTGCATAACAGGTTCTGAAACACCGTAGAACATGAGGCCAATGCCCATGCCAGCAGAAAAAAGCATCGAAATCCAAGAGACTGTACTGTGTTCTGGAGCAGAATGATCAGGTCCGAGTTTAATATCGCCAAACCTACTGAACATGATAAAAACCAAGAAAATTAAAAATATAGCAACACCAAGAATGTAAAACCAACCTGTGTGATGTACAAATATAACTTGTAGATGACCAAAAAATACGTTTGCTTTGTCAGGCCATATAATGCCTATTGAGGAAAGGAAAGAGATCACGAGAAGAGAACTGCTAAAGACAGTTTTGTTGATGCTTGCGTGGATGACCATAGAGTAGATATTTAGTAGGAGTGTAACAACCGATTGTAAACCTTTTTCAAGGTGATGTCAATATTGTTACATTTTAGCCATTATAGGGTAATTGCTTCGTAGCAAGCGCTACAGTGGGCTTCTTATCACCTTAGCTAGCTATTTATAAGTGAAGTGGGTAGAATAGCTAACTTTGTATATTCACCATAGAAATGGCGTGTGACGCTTTATTCTTTAGAACAACGAGTAACGAGTTTTTTATTTATGACTATGCTAAAACCTGAATTGCTTTCTCCTGCAGGAAGCTTAAAAAATATGCGCTATGCCTTCGCTTACGGTGCTGATGCTGTTTATGCAGGACAGCCAAGATATAGCTTACGTGTGCGTAATAATGAATTTGATCATGAAAACTTAGCAATAGGTATTAATGAAGCTCATGCTCAAGGAAAAAAGTTTTATGTTGTGTGTAATATTTCACCACACAACTCGAAGTTGAAAACATTTATTCAAGATTTAGAACCTATTGTTGCGATGCAGCCTGATGCATTGATCATGTCTGATCCTGGTTTGATTATGATGGTACGTGAAAGCTTCCCTGAAATGGTGATTCATTTGTCTGTTCAAGCGAATGCCGTCAACTGGGCAAGTGTTAAGTTTTGGGCGCAGCAAGGTATTGAGCGTGTTATCTTATCTCGAGAACTTTCACTTGATGAAGTAGAAGAAATTCGCCAGAACTGTCCTGAAATGGAACTTGAAGTTTTCGTGCATGGTGCTTTATGTATGGCGTATTCAGGGCGTTGTTTATTGTCGGGCTACATGAATAAGCGCGATCCAAATCAAGGCACTTGTACCAATGCATGCCGTTGGGGCTATAAAGCACATGAAGCGAAAGAGAATGAAACAGGTGATATCGTCCAAGTTCAGGAAGTGCCTCCAACATTAGGTGAAGGAAAACCTACAGATGAAGTGATGCTTTTGGAAGAAAAGCATCGTCCAGGTGAAATGATGGCCGCTTTTGAAGATGAACATGGCACTTATATTATGAACTCCAAAGATCTACGTGCGATTGAGCATGTCGAAAGGTTAAGTGGTATGGGAGTTCATTCGCTTAAAATTGAAGGGCGTACCAAATCTTTCTACTATTGTGCACGTACTGCGCAGCTGTATCGACAAGCTATTGATGATGCTGCAGAAGGTAAGCCTTTTAACCCTGACTTAATGCATGGATTGGAGAGCTTAGCGCATCGCGGCTATACAGAAGGGTTTTTCCGTCGTCATCGCCATGATGCATATCAAAACTATGAATATGGTTATTCTATTTCTACTACGCAACAGTTTGTAGGTGAATTCACAGGTGAGCGCCAAGATGGATATGCTTTGGTTGAAGTGAAAAATAAGTTCTGTGTAGGCGATTCTTTAGAGTTGATGACACCTGAAGGCAATGTCAACTTCACTTTAGAAGCAATGCGTAACCGCAAACAAGAAATGATTGAAGATGCAAAAGGTAATGGCCACTTTGTATGGATCCCTTTACCTGATGATATTCAGTTAGATTATGCTTTGCTATTACGCAATCTATCAGAAGGACAAACAACACGTAATCCTCAAGGTTAAAGCTTGTAGGAAGCAAAGTGAATGATTCATTTTGCTTCCTGAAAAATATAGCTCTTTATGATCTGGAACAGTCGTTCGCTTTATAGCTTTTAAAATACCACTTAATCATCATGTCTTCGCGATACATGTTCATCTAATATGCTATGCTTAAAATTATGTGTCGTTGAACTATCATTACCTTGAATGAAATCTAAAATATTCTTGTGCTTGACTTTTTTTTGTTACGCCGCTATCGCAAATGAAACGACTACTCTAAAACCAATACAAAATTTTGATCCTGATCGCTATATGGGCACTTGGTACGAAATTGCACGCTTAGATCATTGGTTTGAACGCAATCAAGAAGAAGTACAGATTACATACTCTTTTGATGAAGATGGTGATATTCGCATTCAGACTCAGTGCATAGAAGAAGGTGAGCCACAAGAAAGTAATGGCTGGGCTAAGTTTACTGACGAAAGAAGTGTGGGATCATTGAAAATTTCTTTTTTTCGCCCCTTTTACACGCCTTATCTTATTTTTGAGCTTGATAAAAATTACCAATACGCTTTTCTTGGCAGTGAAGATAAAAAATATCTATGGTTTTTGGCGCGCAAAAAAAATATTTCAAAGGCATTAAGAAATAAGTTTCTTCAGCGCACACAAAAACTAGGTTTTAAGCTAGATACTTTAATTTGGGTTAAACACAGCCTCTAGAGTATCAGGCTTTGACCCACTTTAGGCACAATGTAGTGTGATGGATCTTCTTGCGTCTTTGCTTCTTCGAGTAAAACTTCTTCAGGTTCATCTTGTCCATCATCTCCCAAAGGAAACGTTCCGAAATGAATTGCCATAACATAGTTGGCATGCAGCTCTTTTTTTACAAGGGGCACGTCTTTAGGTCCCATATGATTATCTTTCATAAACCATTCTGGTTTATAAGCTCCAATAGGTAGTAAAGCTAAATCAGCAGGACCTAGTCGTTCATAAATTTGTTTAAAATGAGGTCCATAACCTGTATCGCCACCGAAGTATACGCGGTGCTTTTTAGATTGAATATAATAGCTACCCCAGAGCGTATGATTGTCGTTAAATAAAGTACGTTTTGACCAATGTTGTGCAGGTGCGAGTGTAATGTTCAGGTTTTTATGGTTGATGGATTCCCACCAATCTAAAGTTTTTATATGCACAAGATCATGGCTGCTGAGTAAGTCTTCTAAGCCAAGAGGGGCTATAAAAAGAGGACTATAGAGTTTTTCTAGTTCGATAAGAGTTTCTAAGCAGAGATGGTCGTAATGGCTATGAGAGATCACCACAATATCAACCCAGCCAAGTTGTTTTAAACTTAATGCAGGCGCATGGTATCTTTTTGGACCAGCAAAAGAAACAGGACTTGCGCGTTCAGCCCAGATAGGATCGGTTAAAACAACTGTACCATCGAGTTGAATGGCGGTTGTTGCATGATTAATAAAGGTCACACTGCCCTCTATGCTTTGAGAAGGTAAGTGTGTGATAGGTTTAATTTCTCGTTCTTCCCACACAGGTGAAACGCTATTCATACGCCAAGAGATAAAGTCAGAAAATCCTTTTTTCTTGTAATCAGGGAAAGGGTTGAAATACACATGACCATCAAAATGATCACTTTTTTGTATTCTTTTTTGCGCCATACTGCATGCAACACAGAAAAGAATAAAACCACACAATACGTAAATCTTTTTAGGAATATTCATCATAGTAAAAATACGTTAATTATTTTACATAAGAGTTGGGTGTGTTTCTATTATACTAGTTTTTGCTTTTAAAGCGATCGTTATGTGATCAGTAGATTAATTGATTTTATTTTTTTGTAGATAAAAAAAACAAAATCAATTAATTTAATATGCAATAATCATTTTTTTTCAGGATGTGTTATGCAGATAGGGTTGCAAGTTCAAGCGCAAATTCATCGGCTGGAATATACTCAAAAACAACTTTTGTTGTTACTTCAAGCAAGCAAAAAAACGCATGCGGCTATTTATCAATTACCCGATATAGAGCCTGACACACAAGTTGAGCACACGCGTGTTATATCAGTCACTGCACATGAGGGTGTAGCCGCTGTAGAACAAGGACTGTATGCTTTAACTAACTTGTATGCTAAGGCCAATCATTCAACGAAGTTTGCTGTCAGAACACCAGGTGTGCTCTGTTTTCAAACTGAGCAAAAACAACAGATCATAGAACAAGTGGACTTGATCAATCAGCTGAAAGAGCAGATCAAAGAAACTTTATTGCAAGAAAAAGATTCTAATAAGCGTTATAAGCTGTTGCATGATCCTTTTCCTATGATCATTACTCTTAATGTGTATCGCCAATTGCGTCTTTTAGTGAATCCTGATGTGATCCATTTTAATTGGGCGAATAAAAAATCTATCACTAAGATTACGCGCAACCAACTTTTAAAAAGATTGTATGAACAACATGAGCAGCTTCAACTTACACAGCATTATGAAGGCGCAATGAAAGTTGCTCAAGAAATAAAGAGGGTCGGTGAGCTCTCGGAATGTGCGCCGTTGAGGGTGCATCGCAGCTTACCTATGCAGCCTATTGCCAATATTAATAAAAAGCAGCTTCAATTTATTTGTACGAACCCTATTTTAGTGATACATGATGCGAAGCAGCCCGTTGTTTCCGATCTAAAAGACTATAACCCTGAGCTGGTTTCAACACAATTCCGTGCATCACATGCATGGCAACCGATTATTCCAAGAATTCATGTTTATTTAAAATTATAAGCAGGACGCTGAGTGCTCGTCTGTGTTGGAGAGCACTCGGCTGTACTTGGTTATAGCGTCATTTCACCTTTCATCGGAAGGCAAAACATACGCCTGACTTCTTTATGAGATAGCTCTTTAGAGAGTAAATAATGTAATTTAGTGAGTGCGGCTTCTTTGGTCATATCAAAGCCTGAAATCATGCCTGCTTTTTGTAGTGTTTGGCCTGTGGCATAACTGTTCATATTCACTGAGCCTTGCATACATTGTGATAAGTTGACAATGATCATACCTCGATCCGTTGCTTTCTTGAACTGTTCAAGCATTTGCGGATCTTGCGGTGCATTGCCCGCGCCAAAAGTGAGCAAAATCAGCGCTTGAATAGGTTGGTTGAGTACATGTTCAAGCAATTCAGGTTGAATGCCCGGATAGAGGTTTAACATACTGATAGACTGTGTTTGTATAGGTTGCACTTTAAGCTTTTTTTGAAGAGGAGCTGAGACGATGCCTGTATGCACTTTGATTTGAATACCACTTTCAAGAAGAGCGGGGTAGTTAGGCGAGCTAAAAGCATTAAAGCTGTCAGCACAGACCTTAGTTGTACGATTGCCTCGAAAGAGCTTGTTATTGAAAAAGAGGCATACTTCATGAATTGGATAGTGCGCTGCAACATACAATGAATTCAGCAAATTTTGTTGTCCGTCTGAACGGAGTTGTGAAAGAGGAATTTGTGAGCCGGTTACAATTACAGGCTTGCTGAGGTTCTCTAACATAAAAGAAAGCGCAGAGGCTGTATAAGCCATGGTATCTGTACCATGTAGTACCACAAAACCATCGTACTTCTTGTAATTGTTTTGAATGATATATGCAATATCATGCCATTGGTAAGGAGACATATTAGATGAGTCGATGAGAGGATTGTGCTCAAATAGGGTGAAATGAGGCATATCTTCATGAAAAAACTCAGGTAAATTTTGAATGAAAGCACCTAAGAACCCACTTTCGGGTTCATATCCTTGTGGCGTTTTTTTCATTCCTATTGTGCCGCCAGTGTAAATAATATAAATGTGTGGTTTTTTTTTCATTGTGTATTGCGATGTCTGATCATAATAATAAGAGATATTTAAGTTGGGCTTAGTTGTACTAAGCCCTGTATTGTCGTTATGGACAGCTTTCACATAATAAATATAAATGCTTGGGATCATTGAGCTCAAGCAGAGGTGTGAATGTATCTATATGCTGCGCGAGCTGTGCTTGAAGAAGTTGACTGAGAGATGGAGATTGAGTTAAAAATCCTGATGCTTCTTCAAATAAAAGCTGCATGAGCTCTTCTTCTGGAGAAAGCTCTTGCTCTATCAGTTGTGTACGATGCGCTTCAACACCTGCTAGATTTGCGGCTTTTATGATTGCCGCGTCTAAATCACCTAATGCATCAACTAATCCTAGTCGATGTGCTGTTTCGCCATCCCAAACACGTCCTTGAGCCACTTCATTGACTTTTTTAATCTCCATACTTCGCGCTTGAGAGATGCGTTCAATAAAGTCGTTATAAGTGTGATTGACACTTAATTGTAGGACTTGCTTGACAGCTTGGCTTAAAGGTCTCGTTAAATCGATACTTGCCCAGTCGGTTGTACTGACACCATCATTGGTGACGCCTATAGATTGCAGGCTATCTTCAAATGTAGGGATGACACTAAAGACACCAATAGATCCTGTCAGTGTTGTAGGTGTTGCATAGATATAATCTGCATCCATTGCAATCCAATATCCACCTGATGCAGCAACCGAACTCATGCTGATGACCACAGGCTTACCTGATTCTTTGAGCGATGCAATTTCTCTACGAATTTTTTCAGAAGCATAAGCACTGCCACCAGGACTATCTATACGGATGACAACAGCTTTAATCGTTGGGTCAAAATGTACTTGTTGGAGCAACTCAACCATAGTATCACCGCCAATAGCGCCAGGTGGTTGATGACCATCATAGATCACACCTTGGGCAATGATCAGGCCAATATTACCTTCCTGTGAGTAAGGCTTTTCTTGAAGGTGGTGCATATAATCATAAAAGTGAATATGACTGAAGCTGTGATAGTCATTTTCTCCCACCCGCTCATTGATCATTTGAGTAAACTCTTGCTCATCGATGAGCTTATCAACCAGTTTTAATTTTTTCGCCAAAGCAGCCGCGTCGCCTTTTACTTGTTTTACAGCATCAACTAATTCGGCACTGGTGAGAGGTAGAGATGTCTGCTGAATTTTGCGGTTTCCGCTGATTTGGGCGAGGTAGTGATTCCACAGTTGCTTGAGCCAGATTAAGCTTGATCGTTTGGCTTCCTCGGACATGTCATCACGGATATAAGGTTCTACAGCAGATTTAAATTGACCGACTCTAAAAATATGTCGATTGACTTTAAGCTTATCGAGTGCGTTTTTGTAATAAAGATGGTAGTTGGAGTAGCCGTCTAGTTTGACATAGCCCATAGGATCAAGGTAGATCTCATTGGCGTAGCTTGCAAGTTGATACTGTGTTTGTGAATAACTTTCTCCAAAAGCAACAACTGATTTGCCCGCAGCTTTAAATTTCTGTAATGCTTTACCAATCGCAGCGACTTTAGATATCGAGCCACTATAGAGTTTTTCTAATCTGAGTACAATCATCGAAATGTTGTCGTCAGTGGTTGCTTTTTCAATAGTAAAGATGATGTCGCTTAAGAGTACTTCCTCTTGCATAGAATCGGCTTGCTCACTCATGCTCATCATAGCAAGTGGATCTTGGAACTCTTTTTGTTCAACGATATTGCCCCTGAGATTTAAAACGAGCGCTGCCTTCTCGGGAATATTAATAAAGCTCTCTTGAGTCGGTGCAAAAAGAATAACAAGGACAATGAGAAAGAAAATAATATTTATTGTGATACGTCTGAATGAATCAAGACCTTTCCAAAACAGCTTCAATAGTCTGATTAACATGCTTAACCTAGCTTACAGTCATAAAAGATGAAACAGCGATTGTAACTTGTTTTATCGGCAAAAGGACAAAAAAATCTTGAGTTTTTTTTAAATCAATGGTTAGCTTGAAATTTTTAAGTATGCGATATGGATAAGGATATGACGTTTAAGCACTTATTAAGCCCGTTAGACTTGGGCTTTACTCAGCTCAAAAACCGCGTCATCATGGGATCGATGCACACAGGACTTGAAGAAGAAAAACAAGGCTTTGAGAAGTTAGCTCAGTTTTATGCAGAAAGGGCACAAGCGGATGTAGCTTTGATCGTGACAGGAGGCATTTCTCCTAATTTTCAAGGGCGTCTTGCTTTTCATACGGCGCAGCTTAGTTTTTCTTGGCAGATAAAAAAACATCGCATAGTGACTGAAGCGGTGCACCAAGCTGGTGGCAAAATATGTCTACAAATCTTGCATGCAGGCCGATATAGCTACCACCCTTTATCTGGAGCACCGAGTCGTATTCAAGCCATTATTTCACCTTTTAAGCCTTTCAAAATGTTTGGCTGGCAAGTAAAGAAAACCATTCAAGACTTTGTGCGTTGCGCTGAGTTAGCAGCTTTGTCGGGCTATGATGGTGTTGAAGTGATGGGCTCTGAAGGTTATCTCATTAATCAGTTCTTATGTCAGAAAACGAATCAGCGTCAGGATGCATGGGGAGGTAGCTTCGAGCGCAGAATTCAGTTTGCTCTTGAGATAGTTAAAGGGATCCGAAAGCGAGTTGGAACAGACTTTATTATTATTTTTCGTCTATCTATGCTGGATTTGGTTGAAAAAGGTTCCTCTTGGAAAGAGGTCGTGGATTTGGCTAAAGCTTTGAAAGATGCTGGCGTGACTTTGATCAATACAGGTATAGGTTGGCATGAAGCGCGTATTCCTACTATAGCGACCAGTGTGCCTAGAGCCGCGTTTACTTGGGTTACTCAAAAGTTAAAACAAGAAGTGGATATACCTCTGATTACAAGCAATCGTATCAATATGCCAGAAGTTGCAGAGCACGTTTTAGCTGAGGGACAAGCCGATATGATCTCGATGGCGCGTCCTTTTTTAGCTGATGAGCAATGGGTTAAAAAAGCACAGCAACAGCGTTCAGACTTAATTAATACTTGCATTGCCTGCAATCAAGCTTGTCTTGACCATACATTTAAAATGGAAAGAGCAAGCTGCTTGGTGAATCCTCGCGCTTGTTACGAAACAGAACTGAATTTTCCGCAGGTCTCTGAAGCTAAAAACATAGCTGTGGTGGGTGCAGGGCCTGCCGGTATGGCTTTTTCTGTTTATGCGGCATGTCGAGGGCATCATATTACTGTGTTTGAGAAATCGCCTCAGATGGGAGGTCAATTCAATTTAGCAAGTCGTATTCCTGGGAAAGAAGAGTTTAAAGAGACCTTAAGGTATTTTGCACAGCAATTTAAATTACATCAGATAGATTTGAGGCTGAATCAAGCCTTTACACAAGAGGTTTTGGCGCAAGAACAATTTGATGAGGTTGTGGTTGCATCAGGTGTTATACCCCGTAAGCTAGATCTGGAAGGGTTTGAATCACCCCATGTTTTATCTTATCAAGAAGCACTCATGGGTGCTGAAATAGGTGAACGGGTGGCTATTATCGGCGCTGGAGGTATTGGCATAGATATGGCTCAATTTATTTTTGAGTCTCAAGAATCTCTCACACTCGATTTAGAGCGTTGGCTCGCTTGGTGGGGCATTGATAAAAATTATCGTCAGCCAGGAGGGCTTTGTACACCGGAGTCTATCTCTTCATCTCAAGTAAGAGAAGTGCACCTTTTACAGCGCAAAACATCAAAGATAGGTCAGTTTTTAGGTAAAACGACGGGCTGGATTCATCGAGCTCATTTAAAACATCATCAAGTGATCACGCATCAAGGTGTTCACTACCTTAAATTTGATGAGCAGGGGTTACATATCGAGAAAAATGGTCAAGTTGAAGTACTTGCTGTAGATACCGTCATTGTTTGCGCTGGTCAAGTATCGAATCGACATGCTTTAAAGTGGCTTGATGAGGTCGATATACCTCTTCATTTCATAGGTGGTGTAGAACTTGCCTTAGAGCTTGATGCAGAGCGTGCGATACGTCAGGGTGCCGAGCTAGCAGCATCGATTTAGATAAGAATATAGAGCCTTTTTTGGTTGTAGGTTAAGGTTCTATATTAAAATGAAAAACCTGTTTCAAATGTAACGCCAAAGTTGTAGTGGTTACGTAGTCTTATTGCAATATCAAAGTTGAAGAAAGAAAAGGGTTGGAAACCAAAGCCTGCTGAGAAAGAAGATTTTTCATCTTCAACCGCGTTGAAATTGATACGATACCCTGCGCGAAAGAAGAAAGTGTCTTCGTAGTTTGTTTCAAGTCCTAGCCTCAAGAACTGTTCATCATCAGAGTCGTCTTTGATTTCACCTACAGTACCGGTAATGTTTTCATAATGACGTCTAGGGTAAACGTCAACCTGTGCATTTAAACTTAATATAGGGTGTATATAACTCATGCCAAATATAGGAACGGTATTGACCTCATAGTCTAGCTCAAGCCCATTTCTTGGAGTGAGCTTGTGAGTTTGAGGGATTAAATCTTTTATTGTAAGCCCTATAAAAAATAGGCGATGTGCTTTGAATACAAAGCCTAAATCTGCATTGATATTGTTATATGAATCAGCATCATCAATGCGATCGTTGTAGAACTCTATAGGATTACTGGTGAATACGTCTTGGTTACCTGTTGGACTATTTAGTTCAGGAAAAAAGCTACCTAATTGTATAGTTTGATATTTCAGATTTATACCAAAGTGAAGGTTGTCAGATATCCACTTTAGAGTATTGGCAAATGCAATGGTGTAATCAG
The DNA here is from genome assembly GCA_002341165.1 of Shewanellaceae bacterium UBA2521. Classification (GTDB taxonomy): domain Bacteria; phylum Pseudomonadota; class Gammaproteobacteria; order Enterobacterales; family Shewanellaceae; genus UBA2521. The sequence goes on along the minus strand of DDNL01000076.1, from coordinate 782 downwards.
TTTGTACTTTGTACAGTAAGAAAATATTTGAATTGAGGTTTGGATGACTGGGGTTTGTTACAATCTGGGCGAGTGCTGTGACGTTGAGTTCATTTTTATCTATGCTAGGTATAAGTAAAAATTCATAAATACGCTGAACACTTAAAGCATAAGAAGCAACACTTGTCTGCTCTGCAAAAGAGGTTGTGGCTCCTAGCTCAAATCGAGATAATTTGACTTTTGCCATTTGCTCGAGCGAATCAAATACATTACCTAACACAGGGCTGTTTATTGCATTGATAAGGCTTAAGCTTGTAAGGTTATTAAAAGCGTTCAAGTTTCGAGCAAAATCATTGGCTCGGTTAATGATTTCTTTGATATTGTGTATTTCTGCATCGATACATAAAAACTGCATCTCGCTTTCACCTTCACCTTTTTTGTTTTGAGTATAACCAAGTGACATAAGAGAAGGGTTATGGAATACAGCTGTTCTTAAAGGAGCATTTGCGACCCCTATCCCTCCCATAGCATTAGAACGCGCATCGAACGTTTTGCTTAAAGCAGGGAAAGAGCATATATGTATCAATATCAATACAGGTAAAACACGTACATATTTCATCTGTGATTGAAATATAAGGTAGTGAAGTTGTAACTATTAGTGTAGACGCTATTAGACTTTAATGACTTAAATTAGACGTACATCGATAGAAATATGCCTTATCATTTGTTTTGATTATTCTTTCAGATATGTGTTTGTGTCACTGTATAGAAGGTAGGTTTGGCGGAGAGATAGGGATTTGAAC
>DDNL01000026.1 GCA_002341165.1 Shewanellaceae bacterium UBA2521 | reverse complement strand
GTCCATATATGTCTTGTATTTTATGTAAATCACGACGCTTTTTCTTCGAATTTACTTTTTTTACTCTTTTATTTTTCTTCACACCGCTCTGAATCACCTCATCTGAGACTGAGCCTGAGGGGTCAAGCGTCGATACGCTTGTCGCTGCTGCTGAGTTAGTGCATGTTGCTTGTGTTTCGGTTTGGGCATAGTTCATGAGTTTTCTCCTTCTTTTAATGCTCATCCTCGTCTTCGCCTAAGGTTCCGCACACCCAGCAGCGTTCTTGTTGGCAAGGGCGCGAAGCGTGCCATTTACCCTTGCGAACAAGGTTCTGATAGGTGAAGGTCAAACCGTGCGTAGAGCGAGGATGAAAAAGAAGGAGAAAAGATGTAAAACACAACAAGAAAAACAAGCTTACAAGCACTTAGTCAGCATCAGTGAATAATAAAAAAGGTAACAGAATAAGTACCCTGAAATGGATACGATGACATCTTTACACCGATAGCATGAAGTGCGTATGATGCTTCACTCACTTAATATAGAATGAAGTTTTGTGCAGCTATATATCAAATATGAATTCTGTGTTCTGGATGCACAAGAGCTTAGTTATACTTGCTAGCCTATTGAGAGTGAAGGCAGCTTGAGTATGACATAGGACATCATACCCATATACACGGTATGAAGGAGTTCAAATTCACTGAAAACACTGTTGCACACAAAGAATTCAAAACTATTCAAGGATTAGACAAATATGAATTTTAAGGTCTGTATACTCATCAGCCCACTGTTACTTATGGCTTGCGATCACGGCTCTGCTTCTCATGACGACGGTTCAGATACAAAAACATACCCATACAGCAATTATTCCCATGATTTTTTTGATAACATTCAGAGATCAACACAGCCTATCGCTCAATATTTAATTCGTGATATCAAGAAGCAACCCAATACATTTCAACCCCACGCAGAAGTATTAAAACTTTGGATGTGTTTCACGAGTCCTAATCATCTATATGGCTGGTCAGAAGACCATGAAGAAGCAATGAAGTTGATCGCTCCTTTAACCATTGCTGAGTGTAATCGCAAAGTTCAATACATCATGCAAGACGACATAGATCAAAGTCTGAGTGATACACTCATCGATACCATTTATGATGCAGCTCCTGAAGAAGCACAGGAGTTGGCTATGAATATCGCGTTTGCAAATATAGAGCAAGAGATGCAGCCTAAGCTATCTTTAGTACTGCCTGATTCAGGTCCTCAAATCAAATTCTCTATGAATTTGAATCCAATATTAGCCAACAAATCAAATATAAAGTTTGATTTAAACCTTCTCACTGCAATCGAGTCAAACTTATCGAGCAGAAGTGCGGATGGTCGTCGTTATACATGGTACTTCGATGTGCAGTCTTTGGAGCAAATTGAAGACATCAGCATCCATATTAGGATCTATCTAAATCATGGTGACATATTTGATAAAACAATACCTATCTTGATAAATCATGATCCATTTCTTATACAGCACAATGAAGAAACGTTCGACTTTTGTGAGTACAAGAGATTTGACGCAAAACGTAAGAGCTTGATATCGGATGAAATATATACAGCGCTTCAAAGAATAAACTTCGTCCCGTCTCACTCCAACAACAAGGTAGTCGATTACCAACCCTGTTTAGACGTAAGACAAAAGATGCTGAATGAACAAAATCTATAAAATTTAAGTCCACTTTTATACAAAAAAGGCGCTTGATACGTCCTTTTTCTTCTTTACAAAAGAATAACAACGGTATGATAGCCACGCTGTAACATGCCTGAATTTAGCTTACTGGCTGCAAACAAGGTTCAGGCATAAATTTATGCGCTCATCCCATCAACAGCCTTCCCTAGTCCTGATCGTCACCCGCAGGGCAAAGACCTTAGGCTTTGCTCTGCAAAGCGAAATAGAGCAGGAAAAGCTTATCAAAAAAAGAATTATTGATATACAAATGAATGATTGAGTGTAATATATCAATCGGTTTATAAACCGATGATAAACTTACAGGTATAAAGGATTATTAATGAACCCCCCACTCATTGTACTCATCGCATTCACTTTAATAAGCTGCTCAGGCTCAAAAGATTCAAAATCAAACTCACCCTCTGACGGGGATAGGGCTGACAAGCCAGATCAAATAAGACGAATGCAGGGCATGATAAATAAGGAATACATTAACCAATCTCCCACAGCACTTGCCACCATTTTTAATGGTATGCTGGAAGAGATTCCTGACACACAACCTATCGATTTCAAAGTCGAAGTTTCAAACGGACTGCATCGGACTGAAAGTCTCATCGGCAACACTGACCCATGCTTGAGCGGGTACTTTGTTTTCACCCAGCATCTCAATTCAATCCATAATAAATTAGTCTCTTTGGATAACCAATACACTCTCGATATAACACAAGTTTTATCTGGCAATATGGCAGACTATAACTTCGAACTTCCTGAGAACTGTCAACTCGAAGACAGAGAATTCGAATTCATCCAAAACAGAGTTCAAACCTACCTTGAAGATATCCCCAAGGTTAAAGATAAAAGCCAAACTATTAATGAGCTATTTAATCATCATGGTAATTTAAATTTAAAACTTACCTTTGAATACTCAACTGATGTTGGATATCATGCTATACAAAAATACTATCATCACAACAATCCGAAACAACTGCAAATCAGGTTGTACTTATCTATAGACACCTCTAGAAGCCGTACTAGAAACACTTATCAAACTCATATCAACGATGATGACTCAACCCATTAAGCATCAGTGAAAAAAGATAAAACCATTAAAAGTAAAAGCTTACGAGAAAATATAAAGATATCGAGGACTTGAAAAACAAAAGTAGAAGCCCAACTTAAGTAAGACGAACACC
>DDNL01000085.1 GCA_002341165.1 Shewanellaceae bacterium UBA2521 | reverse complement strand
ACGCCGATAGCGGTAATAGGGGAGGGATCACCACTTTTCCCTTCTAAACCAAACATATAAGATGTTTCACTGTAGGCATTCATAATGTCGGTTGTGTTGGTGCCTATATCTTCAGCTGAGTAGTAGCGTCCTTGTAAGCGTTCGACCATCTTGCCAAAAGACTTGAATAATGCTGTGCGATCAGTGATGTGGTCAGGTTTTAAAATCACCGATTTGCCGCCACCAAAAGGAAGTTGAGCGATTGCATTTTTATAAGTCATGCCACGAGAGAGGCGTAATACATCTTCCAAGGCTTCTGTGTCATCTTGATAATGCCAGAGACGACAACCGCCTACAGCAGGGCCTAAAGTGGTATCGTGAATAGCAATAATGGCTTTGAGGTCGGTTTCAGGATCATGATAGAAAACAACATCTTCGTGTTGGTCAAATGATGGATGATCAAATACGGCCATATAAAACCTCTATGTCTTCGGTACAAAGCAACAGGACTTTCATACAAAACAGCACTTGGCTCATATTTAGTGTAGAACATTTTATATGAGAAAGTGTGCTGTTTTATATTGAATAATAAGGCTATTCGTTGTCAGAGTAGAGGTAACCTTGTGTGATTAGGTTGAGTAAGAGTTGTTTTACTTGTGGCATATCTAACCATGTCTCGATTAGACTTGGTGGATAAAACTTGAGGTTAGATAACAGATAGCATTGTTCTTGATCTGCCTCGGCAAGAATATATTCTTGCTGATCGATAAATACACGAGGTTGATCATGCTCATGGCAAATAATCTTTAAGCCATCAATACGGTACAGCGTTTTGTGCTGAGCCACTAGTTGCTCAAGTAAGTCTTCAGGTGCTTCTTGTTCAAGAGGTTCAATATTAAGCTCAAAACGAGACTGGCTTAATAAGCAGCCGAGCATTGACTTCATCGATTTTGTATCGGAGAGGCTTTGCTTCATGAGTTGCACCATAGCTTGCTGATCGGTTTCACTGATGAGACCTGAGTTGGTCACATCTTGCGGTGAAGTAAAGCGAGTTGATGCCAGTTGATGCTCTTCTAAATAATCTGCCCAACTTGAGAGTAATTCTCTTTGCAAAGGAGCTCTAAAACCAAGAGAGTAACTTAAAGCCGGTGCATCGGTATGCGTGATACCTTGATGCGGACATCCTGCTGGGATATAGAGTAGATCACCCGGCTGCATGGTCACATCTAGGATAGGTTCGAAAGATTCGATAATCGCCATATGCTTGATATCTTTGCGTAATGAATAGCTACCTTCAGCGCCAACCTGCCAATTGCGAGTGCCTTGGCCTTGGATAATAAAGACATCATATTGATCAATATGCGGACCCACACCACCTTGAGGAGTACAATAAGACATCATCAAGTCATCCACGCGCCAGTCGGGTAGGAAATCAAAAGCATTGACTATGTCTTGGCATTGGGGTACCCAGTGGTTAACAGCTTGTACCAAAAGCTGCCAATGGGTTGAACCAAATTCAGAATAGTCAGTGAAAGGACCTTGTTTGGCAATCCACTGATCGCCTTGACGAAGAATCACTCGTGATGTGATAAAGTCTTCTAAGGCCATACCAGCGAGCTCATCAGCATCAAGAGGATCATGAAAATTGGGAAAAGCCCCTTTAAGGAAAAGGGGCTTTTTTTGCCAATGCTGTGTAATAAACTTATCAGGATCGAGAGTTAGTTGCATAGTGGACTCAGATTAAAGATGTAATATTTTGAGCAAGTTTTTGTGCATAACCTGTATAGTTATGTGGTGTAAGCTGCTTCAGTTCTTGTTTCACTGCATCAGGTAATTCAAGTTGATCGATAAACTGAATCAAGCTTTCTCGTGTAACTTTCTTGCCACGTGTCAGTTCTTTCAATTTTTCATACGGCTTTTCGATATGATGGCGACGCATGACAGTTTGAATAGGCTCTGCAAGCACTTCCCAGTTGGCGTCAAGTTCAGCTGTTAAACTGGCTTCATTGACATCTAATTTGCTGATGCCTTTTAGGGTCGATTGATAAGCAATGATACTATGCGCTAAACCTACACCAAGGTTACGCAAAACGGTTGAGTCTGTCAGATCGCGTTGCCAGCGTGAAATAGGCAGCTTCACTGCTAAATGCTGCATAATTGCATTACCTAGACCGAGATTGCCTTCTGAGTTTTCAAAGTCAATGGGGTTGACTTTATGCGGCATGGTCGAAGAGCCAATCTCACCTGCGACAGTTTTTTGCTTAAAGTGGCCAACCGAGATGTAACTCCATATATCGCGATTAAAATCAATAAGAATCGTGTTAAACCTTGCTATGGCATCAAACAATTCCGCAATGGTATCATGTGGCTCGATTTGTGTTGTATAAGGGTTAAACTCTAAGCCTAGACTTTCGACAAAGGCCTGAGCTTCTTGTGGCCAGTTCACCTGAGGATAAGCGCTATGATGCGCATTATAGTTACCGACTGCACCATTGAACTTACCTAGAATAGGCTGCTGTTGAATCTGTTGTAATTGACGCTTTAGACGATAAGCAGTATTGGCCATCTCTTTACCTAAAGTACTAGGCGTAGCGGGTTGGCCATGTGTGCGCGACAAAAGAGGCGTACCTGCATAGGTGGTTGCTAGTGCGGCGATAGCATCAATGACACTTTGCATTTGCGTGTTGACGATTTGTGCTCGCGCATCTTGAAGCATCAAAGCATAAGCTAAGTTATTGATATCTTCTGAAGTACAAGCAAAGTGTACAAATTCAGCATAGCTTTTCAAGCTGTCTCGACTTGCTAAGCATTCTTTCAAGAAGTATTCAACAGCTTTGACATCATGGTTGGTGGTGCGCTCATAGTCTTTGACTTTTTGTGCATCGGCTTCACTGAAGTTCGCTGCTAAGTCTTGTAGCCACGTTTGATCTGCTTGCGAAAAAGGTTGGACTTCATTTATTTCATTACATGTGCTGAGATGAATGAGCCAATGCACTTCAATTTGGAATCGATATTTGATCAGACCCCACTCACTGAAAATAGGTTGTAATATTGAAGTTTTAGCACCATATCGGCCATCAATTGGAGATACAGCATTTAAAGTAGAAAGTGCCATGGATGTTCCTTAACTGAGATAAATGAAAAACTAAAGGCATTCAGTAAGTCGTTTTTTTGCATGTGAAATCATTTCGTTTTTACGAAATATAAGCTGGCGACGTTTGCCACCTAATTGTCGCCACAAGACAGCTGACCGCATTGTAGAGAGCAGTAAAGCTCTTATCTTATTTTGATTGAGGTTGTTTTGTATATAATTTTGTCGGCCTGAAATCATGACTCGAGGCCCTAAAGGACTAATGATATCGCTATAAATACTTGCAAGGTTGGCCAAAACTTGAGGATCAGTAATCTGAAAGTGTTGGAGCTGGCGATGTACTTGATCAATACGTGAAGCTAAGTTAGAAAGCACCTGGTTTTTACGTGATAACTTGCGCTCAAGCATAATGATACCAAAGATATAGCGCATCAATTCAGTATCTTTTTGTTGCTGATCGGTGAGCTGATTAATTAAAACTTTATAACCTAGAGTTAAATTTTGTACCGAACCATAGACTTCAACGGCGTCTTCTGGATTGGTAACCAGTATCGCTTGGAGTGTATTGTGCAGATGTGTAGAATTTGTATCGCCGTCTCTAGCAATCTCTTGAATAAGTTTAACGGCTTGACAGAGACCTGCAAAAGCCATAGTGCATTGATCCATATTACTCATCATGCTTTTCTCTTATGAGTTGATCAATAATACCACCACCTAAGCATACATCACCTTGGTAGAACACAGCCGATTGACCAGGTGTAACGGCCGCAACAGGTTCGTTGAATAACACACGTACTTGATCGTTTTCCATAGGCTCTAGCCTGCATAAAATGTCAGTTTGACGGTATCGTGTTTTCACCGTCAGCTCTAGGCTTTTTGTGATCGGTTGACGGTTAACCCAATGGAGCTGGCTGGCGATAAAGCCTTGCGACATCAGACGTGGGTGATCTCCACCTTGACCAATAATTAATTTATTATGCTGTAGATCTTTATCGACGACATACCAAGCTTTTTCAGCGCAGGATTTTAATCCACCAATGCCAATACCTTTGCGTTGTCCAAGAGTATAAAACATCAGACCTTGATGTTCACCGACGATATCGCCTTCTGTCGTTTCAATCACACCTGGCTGAGCAGGAATGTATTGCTCTAGAAAGTCTTTAAATTTACGCTCACCGATAAAACAAATACCTGTACTGTCTTTTTTTAAAGCTGTGGTCAGACCGAGCTTTGCTGCAATATCACGTACTTCATATTTTTCAAGTTCACCTACAGGGAAAAGCGTTTTTGCTAGGTGCTCATGACTGAGTGTATAGAGAAAATAGCTTTGGTCTTTGTTGTTATCAAGCCCTCTGAGTAACTGAGGCTCTGCATCATCACTTCTTCTGACATAGTGTCCGGTTGCGATGTAATCAGCTTGTAATGCTTCGAGTGCAAAATCTAAAAAGGCTTTGAATTTGATCTCTTTGTTACACATGATGTCAGGGTTGGGAGTACGTCCTGCTTTGTACTCAGACAGAAAGTGTTCAAAAACATTATCCCAATATTCAGTAGCAAAGTTAATAGTATGCAAAGGTATATTTAAGGTTTTACATACAGATTGTGCATCTTCAAGATCTGATGCAGCAGCGCAGTATTCGTCTGTGTCATCTTCTTCCCAGTTTTTCATGAAAAGACCTTCAACTTGATAGCCTTGTTCAAGAAGTAAATGCGCGGATACAGAAGAATCGACACCGCCAGACATGCCAATAATGACTTTTTTTGCTTGTTTTGTGACTTGTACCATAGGGAGTTATATTATCAAGATATGAGCTGATTTATAAACCATAAATATTAACATATATACCGGCTTTCGGCTAGAGGTACAGGGTAAGAATGGGTATGCTAGTTTTGCTAGAGTCTGGCAAAAGCCAGTCATCTTTGTGAGGTAGAAGAAATAAGAAACCCGAGTATCAAAACCACGGATTTCTTAATCTCAATTTGAAAAATTAGCTTTCCATGGATTCAAAAATTGGATGAATTAAAGATGCATGTTTGCCTTTAGGTCCTTCAACAACTTCATAGGAAACAGGCTGACCTGCTTTGAGTGTGCGGTATCCATCCATCTGGATAGTTGAGTAATGTGCAAAAACATCATCACCACCACCTTCAGGGCAGATGAAACCAAAACCTTTTGCATTATTAAACCACTTAACAGTTCCGTTTGTCATACGTCCACTTCCTTTTTCAATAGCATATCAATCGTGTTTGTATACCTGAGTTGTTACTCAAGAAGGCACAGGATGTAACTTTATCTTTACTATGTCAAGATTTTTTTAACATAAGATGTTTATTTTTTTGTTTTTGATCGTTATAGTTTGTTTTTTTTAATATGTTTTTTGGTGACTATTTATGGCAAATATCTTTGAAAATCAAGATCAAGTACAAGAGGCTGAAGAAAAAGAAGCCTTGCAAGAGCCTCCTTTTTACAAGGTTGTCCTAAATAATGACGACTATACGCCGATGGATTTTGTAGTAGAAATACTTTGTATGTTCTTTTCTATGAACCAAAATGAGGCTACAGGCACTATGCTGAAGATTCATAACGAGGGAAAAGCTGTTTGTGGTATATATCCCCGAGATATAGCCGAAACTAAGTGCGATTTAACAAATCGTTTTTCTCGTGAGAAAGAGTATCCTTTGTTGTGTTCTGTTGAAAGAGCTTAGTTGCGAGCGTGTTGGGGGCAAAGCATGTTAAATAAAGATCTTGAGGTCACCTTAAACAAAGCGTTTTTGCAGGCAAAAGATGCAAGACATGAATTCATGACGGTGGAACATTTACTCCTTGCTTTGCTGGAAAATCCAGCAGCACAACAAGCTTTATATGCTTGTGGTGCGAATATTCAAAAGTTGAAGCTGGAAATTAAAGAGTTTGTCGAGCAAACTACGCCGCGACTTCCTGTGAATGACACCAATCGTGAAACACAACCGACTTTAGGATTTCAACGTGTTTTGCAGCGCGCTGTATTTCATGTTCAATCATCAGGCAATACAGAAGTTAATGGCGTGAATGTGCTCGTTGCCATTTTCAGTGAACAAGACTCACAAGCCGTTTACTTACTGCGTCGCAGCGAAGTATCGCGGTTAGATGTGGTGAACTATATTTCTCATGGTATTACAAAACAAGATGAAGATCCTGGTACAGACTCTATCTCAGAAGAAAACGAATTAGATGAAACGAAGGAAAATGCTTTATCTTTGTACGCAGTCAATTTAAATCGACAAGTTGAAGAAGGTCAGGTTGATCCTCTTATAGGACGAGAGCAAGAGCTTGAGCGCTGCATTCAAGTATTGTGTCGCCGCCGTAAAAACAACCCTCTTTTTGTTGGAGAAGCGGGCGTAGGTAAAACAGCTATTGCTGAAGGTTTGGCTTACCGGGTTGTGATGCAACAAACACCTGAAATTATACAAAATGCAGTGGTTTATTCTTTAGATTTAGGTGCTTTATTAGCAGGTACTAAATATCGCGGCGATTTTGAAAAGCGTTTTAAAAGTGTATTGAAATTTTTAAATCAAGATCCACATGCCATTTTATTCATTGACGAAATCCATACCATTATTGGAGCAGGAGCTGCTTCAGGTGGAATGATGGACGCTTCAAACTTATTAAAGCCTTTATTATCAAGCGGTTCATTACGTTGTATGGGCGCAACAACCTATCAAGAGTTTCAAGGTGTGTTTGAAAAAGATCGAGCACTTGCTCGACGCTTCCAAAAAATTGATGTTGAAGAACCAAGTGTATTGGATACGATAAAAATCCTACAAGGCTTAAAGTCTAAGTATGAAAATCATCATCAGATAAAATATACCAACATGGCTTTGAGCGCGGCAGCACGCTTATCATCTAAATACATCAATGAGCGTAGATTGCCAGATAAAGCTATCGATGTCATCGATGAAGCAGGAGCACGAGCTGGGCTCATGCCTGCTAACCGCAGGCGCAAGACTATCAATGAAGCTGATATTGAGTCGATTATTGCTAAAGTTGCACGTATTCCAGAAAAATCAGTCTCAGCCTCAGATATGGAAGTGCTCAAGAATTTAGATCGCAATTTACGTATGGTTGTTTTTGCGCAAGATCAAGCTATTGACACCTTAACTTCTGCGATTCGCTTATCGCGTAGCGGTCTTGGAGATCAACAGAAGCCTGTGGGTAGTTTTTTATTTGCAGGGCCGACAGGTGTGGGAAAAACAGAAGTAACCAATCAGTTGGCGAAGGCGTTAGGTATTGAAATCATACGTATTGATATGTCGGAATATATGGAAAGTCATACCGTATCTCGCTTAATTGGGGCACCTCCTGGATATGTTGGATATGATCAAGGTGGTCTTTTAACTGATGCTGTGATTAAGCATCCGCACAGTGTAGTCTTGTTAGATGAAATTGAAAAATCTCATTCTGATGTATATAACTTACTCCTTCAGGTCATGGACCATGGCACTTTAACCGATAATAATGGTCGTAAAGCAGATTTCAGAAACGTCATTTTAGTGATGACGACTAATGCAGGTGTGTTAGAAACGGTTAAATCTGGTATAGGGTTTAAATCACAAGATCAATCTTCTAATGCTATAGAAGAGGTTAATCGCGCATTTTCACCTGAGTTTCGTAATCGACTCGATAATATCATTTGGTTTAACAGCTTAGAGCGTCCTGCAATAAGTAAAGTTGTAGATAAGTTTATCACTGAGCTTCAAGTCCAATTGGATCAAAAGCAAGTTGTATTGGATGTGACGAATGAAGCAAGAGAGCTTTTGGCTGATAAAGGATACGATATATCTATGGGCGCAAGACCTATGTCAAGAGTCATTTTAGAGAACATCAAGCGACCTTTGGCTGATGAAATTCTTTTTGGAAAGCTGCAAAAGGGTGGTACAGTGAATGTGGGTGTGAAAAAGGGCGATTTTACTATAGGTTATAAGGTCAAAGACTGTTCAGAAACGACGCCCTAGCATTATCAAAAAAGCCAGCAAAAAGTGTGCTGGCTCTTTGTACCTTGCTCATTAACGAGCTCTGAAGACAATACGTCCTTTATTGATATCATAAGGCGTAATTTGAACCGTAACCTTATCACCTGTTAGAATACGTATGTAGTTTTTACGCATTCTTCCTGAAATATGAGCTGTAACGACATAACCGTTTTCAAGCTCCACACGGAATGTTGTGTTAGGTAAAGTCTCTAAAACCGTACCTTGTAATTCGATATTATCTTCTTTGGCCATTAACATTGAATCTCTATAAAAATTAACCGCACTATATTGCCGTAAATTCATCCCGATGTAAAGGCTAAAATCGATATTTTGTGACATCTAGCTGTCTAGTTAGGGTTGGAAATAGAACCCTTACAAGTCTTAATAAGACCTTAGGTGAATCAATTCATACTTTAATGATGCAAAATAGACAGCACAAAAGCTGATTTGATGCTTAACATACTCTGTTTCCTTGATTTTATCTATATTTTGCCTTATCTGAAGCCTAACAACCCGTCGAACCTATGCTAAAATACGCGCAATTTATTAAGCTGTAGAACTTTGAATATGATGATGACTATGAAATCTGAATTTATTGACTATATAAAGTCTATTTTACCCTCTCACCTTTCTTTAGAGGAGTTTGTTGCATCTTGCCAAACGCCTTTGCGTAAGTCGATTCGTGTGAATACACTCAAGATATCGGTTGAAGACTTTCAAGATCATGTATTGCCTCAAGGCTGGATTTTACATCCTATTCCTTGGTGTCCAGAAGGCTTCTGGATTGAACGCACTGATTCGACTATACCTCTGGGCAGTACTGTTGAGCATTTGGCGGGGCTGTTTTATATTCAGGAAGCATCATCGATGTTACCTCCTCAGGCTTTATTTGCGGACATAGAAAGTCCAAGTTTGGTCTTGGATATGGCTGCAGCGCCGGGTTCTAAAACAACTCAAATGGCTGGCTTAATGGATAATCGAGGCTGTTTGGTTGCGAATGAGTATTCAGCAAGTCGTATCAAAAGCTTACATGCTAATGTACAGCGCTTAGGTGTGCGTAATGTGGCTTTAACTCATTTTGATGCACATGTTTTTGGGCATTACTGCGAAGCATCTTTCGATGCCATATTACTTGATGCACCTTGTGGTGGTGAAGGTACGATTCGTAAAGATGATACAGCATTAGATGATTGGAGTATGCAGCACATAGAATCTGTATCAGCTATTCAGTTTAAGTTGATTCAATCTGCTTTTCGTGCACTTAAAGTAGGTGGTCATCTTATTTACTCTACATGCACATTAAATACCATTGAAAATCAGCAAGTGTGTTATGCACTGAAAGAAGCTTTTCCTGATGCTGTTGAGTTTTGCTCTTTGGCTGAGCTCTTTGATGGAGCAGATCAATCTTTAACTGAAGAAGGTTTTTTACATATTTGGCCACAGATCTATGATAGTGAAGGTTTCTTTGTAGCGAAGATAAGAAAAACAAGAGAAGTAGAGTCTGCTCCAGATCTTGTTAAGCGTATTAAGTCTTCAGCATTTAAGCCAGCTGCGCGTAAAGTGATTCAAGACTTAGATGCATATTATCTTCAACATTTTGGCGTAAAGCCAAGTGAATATGGAACAGTGATGTGTCGCGATCAAGAGTTCTGGCTTTTTCCTTTTGATTTCTCTGATATCGCGCAACATGTGCGTTATGATCGCGTGGGTATTCGTTTAGGGCAGCAATTTAAAAAAGGCTTTAGAGCGCACCATGATGCCATGATAGCTTTACCTCTTTTAACTTCGAAGATGATAGAGCTTACAGCTGAGCAGGCACAAACTTATTTGAAGGGGCAAGATCTTGTGTATAACTCTGAAGATTTCTTGGGTGAATGCTGTGTATCTTTTCAAGGTTACCCTTTAGGTTTAGTGAAGATTTTAACCCATAAACTAAAAAATAATCTCCCGAGACACCTTGTTAAAGATAATATGATTATTAATTGATATTAAAGAATTTAATAAGATTTTTTTAGATTTTTTTTGTGGCATTATGCTTCCCTTTGCAAGAAGTGTGGTAATGAAAGATAAATTTCAGGAAAAGTTACTATTCATCATCTAAGCTTTGTTATGCAATATCATTTTCCCTATCCCGGAACATCGGAGTCGTTCCGGGGTTTTTTTTAGGCTATTTTTTTGCTTTATTAAATAAAGTAAAAAAGTTATCTGTGGTCGCTTGAGCTAATTCTGCTAAAGTTTCTTGCCTCAGTGTTGCCAGATAATTGGCTACTTCTACTACGTAACTCGGTTGGTTTTCTTTACTTCGATGTGGAACAGGAGCTAGGTAAGGTGAATCAGTTTCGATGAGTAAACGATCTAAAGGTAACTTCTTAGCAATATCTTGTAACGCAACAGCATTTTTGAAGGTCACAATACCTGATAAAGAAATATAAAAGCCCAAATCTAAAGCAGCTTTTGCCATGTCCCAATTTTCAGTGAAACAATGTAAGACTCCAGATGCTCTGTCAGCGTGGTTTGCTTTAAGTAAGGCTATCGTATCTGCGCGTGCATCTCTAGTGTGTACGATAAGAGGCTTCTTCACTTTACAGGCAAGTTCGATATGTTGTTCAAAGTAGTTTTGTTGTATAGCCTTACTTTCGGCTGAGTAATAATAATCTAAGCCTGTTTCACCAATGGCAACAACTTCTTCGTCTTCGGCATATTGCGCTACAAGTTGGAAGTCAGGTTGGTGCTCTAAATACAAAGGGTGAATGCCACAAGAGAGTGAAACATCAGGTAAGCCTGAAACGAGATCTTTCATATTAGGATAGCTGGTGGCATCGATATTAACGCACAGAAAATGCGTAACGCCTCTTTGTCTAGCTTGATTCAATAATTGTGCGATTTCTTCTTTATTTGTGGCCTGTTTTAGTCGATCGAGATGACAATGAGAGTCAACAAACACGTTTAATTTCCTCTTGGTTTTTGGCAAAGCTAAATGTTTACTGTAGCGTTTATTTCACTACGTATATCTATCTTTCTTGTTCTAAATAGATTAAATTTGTTCTATATTGGATTGAATATGACAGATTTTCAGCTTGCGCATGTTTTGTTATGTGTCATTTTATTATATTATAAGTCGTTTAGACTATGCGACAGAAAAGGGTTGAAAATCAGCCCACATTCTCTTTAAACGCCTTTATTTGTGCAATTAACATAACGGAAGTAATTATGGAATCAACAGATAAGTTGACAGATGTAAACCAAGTTCTTAAATATTTAACAGAAAAGTTTCCTCAGTGCTTTATTCTAGATGGCGAGCCTAAGCCTTTAAAAATAGGCCTTTTCAATGACTTGGCTGAAAGACTCAGCGATGATCCATGTGTGAGCAAAACGCAGTTGCGTGTGGCGGTGAGACGTTATACAAACAGCTGGCGTTATCTAAAAAGTATTCAGCTTGGCACACAACGCATTGATTTAGATGGTCATCCTTGTGGGGAGCTGCAAAAGGAGCATGTTGATTTTGCTTCAGAGAAGCTTAAAGAAAGCTTAGAAAAGTTCAAACTTAAGAAAAAACAACAAAAAAATCAATCACAAACCGATAGATCTGAGAAAGAAAAGTCTAAACCTAAAGCCTTTGTAAAAAAAGCAGCTGTAAAAGCTGAAGAGGGCAAAAACAAAAAAAGCACTAAATTAGCTACTAGAAAACCGAAAAAATCTGTTCAAACTCAGTCTCCTGATAGCTTAGATCAACTTAGAGTAGAACAGAGAGTCAAAGTAAAATTAGGTACAAAACCTATTTTAGGTCGTATACTTGATCTAGGTAAAGATGAAATTAATGTGCAACTCGATACTGGCTTAATAGTAAAAGTTCGTCTTGAGCATATTTTGTTTTCATAGATTCTGGGTTTGGAGTAATTGACTTTGATGTACATGCCTTACTTTGTGCTTGCCATTAATCTTCTTTCAGCTTTTGCTGTCTACGCATCTCCTGCTACAGCAGGCGGTGCTCAAGAAGTGTTACGCTCTCTTCAAGATCAGCTACCTGAAGTTGTCTATGTAGAAGTCAACAAGGAAGAAACGCAGACGGTAAAAACCGTTTCTGCAAAAGAAGTTGCAAGCACACCCTCTAACAAAAAAAATGCTTCAAAAAAGAAAGAAGAATTTATTTCTTTAGCTGATATTCCTCATTTGATGCAAGAATCTCAGCATACTATCGCAAGTAAACGCATTACAAGGCGCCTTAGAAGCTCTCACTTTAAAGATTTTAAATTTGATAAGAATTTCTCAGCTCAAATCTACAAGCGTTATTTAGATCGCCTTGACTACAGCAGATTGTTTTTTACACAAAAAGATATTAAAAGCTTCGATATTTTTAAATACCAGTTCACCCAGATGCTTACTACGGGTGATCTAAAGCATGCTTATCAGATGTTTAATAAGCTCAGTACGCGTCGATATCAGCGGTTTCAATATGCCTTATCTTTGCTAGATAAAAAAATGGACTTCAACCGTACTGGCGATAAATACGTATTTGATCGCTCCACGCTACCTTGGTCTAAAAATGAAGTGGTTTTAAATGAAGTTTGGCGTCAGCGTGTTAAAAATGATGCCTTAAGCTTGAAATTAACGGGTAAGAAGTGGCCAGAAGTTGTAGAGATATTGCGTAAGCGATATAACCATGCGTTAAAACGTCTTTCTCAAACTCAAAGTGAAGATGCTTTTCAAGTCATTATGAATTCATTCACGAAAGCGATTGAACCTCATACGAGTTATTTATCACCGCGTAGCGCCGATCGCTTCCAGATGGATATGAATTTATCTTTAGAAGGAATTGGTGCAGTACTCGAAATTAAAGATGATTATACGGTGATTCGTAGCTTAGTTTCGGGCGGCCCTGCAGACAAAACTAAGCGTATAAAATCCGGTGATCGTATTATCGCTGTAGGTCAAAAAACTGGAAAGCTAGTGGATGTGATTGGCTGGCGTATTGAAGATGTGGTTGAGTTAATTAAAGGGCCAAAAGGAAGCACGGTACGATTGCAGATTCTTCGTTCTCAAGATGGTAAAATGGCTAAACCTGTGATCGTGAAAGTCATTCGAGATAAAATTTATCTCGAGGATAGAGCTGTGCAGGCTGAAGTGATCTCACCTGAATCAGGGCCTTTTAAAGGCAAGCGCGTAGGCGTTTTAAAAATACCCAGTTTTTACATACGTTTATCTGAGGATACAGCACAGAAAATTAATGAGCTAAAACAAAAAGATGTTGCTGCTATCATTGTCGATTTGCGTGGTAATGGTGGTGGTGTCTTAACAGAAGCAACGATGCTTACCAGCTTGTTTATTGGTCAAGGGCCTGTTGTACAAATAAAAGATACATCAGGTAAAATTATCGTTAATCATGGCCAAAAGAAATCGATTTATGATGGACCTCTCGTTGTTATGGTTGATCGCTATAGTGCTTCAGCATCAGAAATTTTTGCTGCAGCAATTCAAGACTATGGCCGCGGATTAATTGTCGGTGATAACACATTTGGTAAAGGTACTGTACAGCAGCATTCTGATTTAGGCCGTAGTTATGACATGTATGATAAACCTATAGGCTTTATTCAATACACGATTGCTAAGTTTTATCGTGTGAATGGTGAATCTACACAGCTCAAAGGCGTTAGACCGGATATTGCATTTCCAACTTGGTTGGCTCCAAATGAGCATGGTGAAGCTGAAGAAGATAATGCTTTAGAGTGGAATACCATTGCTAAACAGTATTATAAGCCTTATAACAGGGTCAATAAGTCAATAATCCGTAAGCTTACAATGCAGTATAAAATGCGTACGAATAAAGATCCTGATTTTTCTATTTTCTTAGATATGGTCAATGAGTACAAGTTACGTGGAGAAGAAAAGTATATTTCTTTAGTAGAAAAAGAAAGGTTGAAAGAGCGAGAAGATAACGACAAGAATGCATTAAAAAGACTCAATGCTTATCTCAAAATCAGAGGCTTAAAAAAAGCTAAAAATTTGGATGATTTGCCAAAAGATTTTAAAGCTCCTGATGTGATACTTGATCAAACGGTTCTTATTGCGTTAGATTTAAGTCAATCTTCTCACGATCATACCGATATTGTAAGTAGAGATTAATCGTCGCAAACACATTTGAGTAATGTTATGAAAAACAAAGTTGTACTAGCTTTGCTTCTTTATAGTTTTACATCCTACCAATACGTTTACGCGGAGGCTTCGGAAGAAGCTTCTGCACTCTCTGACTCTGCAAGTCCTCTTGGTTTAGAGCCTTTAATGGAAGAAGTAGAAGAGTCTGCTTTACGCCGTAGAAATCAGCCTAAACGAGATAAAAGGCAAGAATTTAAGCGAGAAACCAACTCTGCAATGCTAGGACTTATTGATATTGTGTCAGTAAGAGACTTATTGATGTACCGCGATAACCACTATGGCATGAGAAAAGTCATGTTAAATGGCGTCTTTACACGCAGTTTAGCGCGTACAGAGTATGAGTTTAAAGATTCTACGGGGATGATTTCAGTCTTTTATAACAAAGACATAGCGCTCATTAACTATTCAATGGAAACGGAAGCTGTCGTGACGATTTATGGTACGGTCGATGTGACAGCTTTTCCGCGAAGTATTCAGATGATTGATATTAAAATCAACTAATATTGATCTTTTTACGAGCTCCACTCATTGAGCCACTGATTTGCTTTGACAATGTCCAGTTTACTCATATTTTTGATGATCAGCTGTTGCATATTTTTAGCAGGTTGGTATTGCTTCTGAACAGCTAAGCCAAACCAGACATAAGCAAGTTGAAGATGATATCTATCATCGAAAGGTATGGCGCTCTTATTCAGAGTATGAAGGTACCACTGGGGCAGGGTTTTAAAGTTGATGGCTTGTGTTTGCCTTGTATAATACATTGAGCCTAAGTAGTATTGGGCTCCTGTGTGATGCCCTTGTGCAGCAAGCAAAAAGTAATGCATTGCTTTTTGATAGTCCTGACTTTGCCCTAATCCTTTATAGTACATCAGTGCTAAAGTAAATTGTGCTGCATGGTGATTCTTATCAGCGGCTAATTTATATAACTGTATCGCTCGAGATAAATTTCTTTCTGTGTAAAAGCCTGATTGATAGGCTTGGCCAAGTTCATACTGTGAAGGTGTGTAACCTTTTGTTGCTGAGCGCTTTAACCATGCTAGAGCCAGCTTTGGATCAGCATCAACATTCAAGCCTTTTTTATAAATTTGTGAAAGTTGGTACATAGCTTGAGTATGCCCCATATTTGCTGCTTGACTGTAGAGATGAAGTGCTAAACTGATGTTCTTAGGCATACCATTGCCATAAAAGTACTGCTGTGCCAACGTAAAGTCTTTATGGCCAGCTTGGAGCTCAGTTTTAGGCTCTTTCTCCTTGGAGCTATGTGCTGCTGTAGTATTTGTTTCTTTTGTACTGCCTTGAGATGCAGAGTCAGAGTGCTTTTCTACTTTCACTGGCGATGTTACCGCAGAAGTTTGTACTGTAGGGTTGGGGATAGGTTGTACAGGAGCCATAGTAGAGGAGCAAGCCACTACTGAAGAACTTAGGTATAAAGCCAATATTTTTTTAGACATGTCGGAGTGTTTCTAATTGATTGAAATAATAAAATAAAATCTTCCTAAGAGTAACATATTTAGCAGCACTACATCCAGAAATAAATGAAGCAAAACAGTATTGCTTGCTATAACATACTGTTTTGCTTAAGAAACTAGAAAGTGGTTTTGTGAGCTTGAGGTTGCCACCACCACTTGTATAGTTTAGAGACATCATCTAAAGCCAAATACAAGGCAGGAATGAAGCACAAGGTCACTAAGGTGGCAAAGAGAATGCCAAAAGCCAAAGAGACAGCCATAGGGATAATGTATTGTGCTTGTAGGCTGGTTTCAGCCAATATGGGTAAGAGTCCACCTGCTGTCGTGATCGAGGTCAAGAAGATGGATCTGAAACGATACGTTGCAGCATCTATGAGGGCAGATTTTAAGTCTTGGTCTTTTGTTTTGGCTTGATTAATAAAATCAATCATCACTAAAGAGTCGTTAACGACTACACCAGACAGAGCAATGATGCCCATAACCGAGAGCGGACTTAGAGGTAAGCCTAATATAAAATGCCCCATGACAGCACCAATGAGGCTAAATGGAATTACAGACATAATCAGTAGAGGCTGTGTATATGATTGCAGTGGTATGGCAATTAAGATATAGATAATCAGCAATGCGATACAAAAGTTTTGTAGAGATTGATACAAGGATTTTTGACTTTCGGCATTGTCTTGACCCATATCAAGCTTGACTTCAGGGTATTGCTTTGCAATAACCGGCGTTAATGTATCTATAACTTTATTGATGATCTTAATAGGCTCAGCAATAGATTTATCAGCCATGGCGTCTACACGGATAGATTGCATACCGTTGATATGCGATATAGAGGTTAAAGCAGGCTGAAGCTTTAACGTCGCAACACGCGTTAAAGGTACAAATTGATCGGCGCTAATTTGTATGTCCATATGCTGTATATCAGCTAGGCTTTGGCGTGCTTTTTTGGGGTAGCGTAGCATCACTTTGACGGTTTCCTCATCACGTAGCAGTGATAAAACTTCAGTTCCATATATTTTTTTTCTTACTTCCTGAGTGAGCTTTGTTAGGCTTAAGCCCATTGAACGCCCAACAGCGGTGAGTTGTAAAACAATTTCATCTTGCCTTGTGGCGAGGTTATCAGAAATTTCATAGACGCCTGGAAATTGACTGAGCTCTTGCTTCACCAGCTCGGCAACAGCTTGCGATTGCTGGACATCCGTTGAGGTAAGTTGAATACCTATATCGGCAGATTTTTTCTCAGGAGCTTCTCCGAAAGTCATTTTTTTAACTTGACTAAACTGAGGCAAATACGCACGCCAGCGGTTTTCAAGTTCAGTTGTTGTGATTTGGCGTACATCATCATCGGCTAAAATCACTTGGACTTCTGCGAATGTATTAGAATTGAGCAAGGTATAAAAATGTACAATTTGTGGCTGTTCATATTCTTGTTCTAGTTCTTTTTTTACTCGTAGTAAGGCTTTTTCTGCTTCCAAGATATAGGAGAGCGTTTTTTGTCTTGAGGTACCATCTTCCATCTCTAAACTAAATTGTGTCTCGTCTACTTCCATCTCAGGTTCAAACAAAAATCGTACTTGTCCTCCCACAACTAAAGCGATGCTGATCAACATAAGAGCAAAAAAGGAGCTGATGACCGTATATTTCATATTGAGAATGCTCGTAATGAAGCGGCGGAAGCCATGGTGTACCCAATGATCAAAAGCACGATTGAATGCTTGTTTGTACTGTACCAGTTTATTTTGGCTTGGCTGGCTTGGGCGCATATGTGCCAAGTGGCTGGGTAAAATGAGTTTAGACTCAATCAAAGAGAAGATTAAACATAAAATGACCACCGTACTGAGATTGATAAGGTCAGAAGACATAGGACCTGTACTTATAAACATAGGGATAAAAGCAGCTATCGTGGTCAGGACACCAAAGGTTGCTGGGATTGCGACTTTTTTAGCACCTGCAATTATACTATCGAGTGACTGGCCATGTTTTTGAATAGATTGGTGCGCACTTTCACCGATCACAATGGCATCATCTACGATAATCCCTAAAACCAAAATAAAGCCAAACATAGATGCCATATTCAGGGTTAAGCCGAAAGGCTCTAAAGGCATAAAAAATAAGGTACCGAGAAAACAGATAGGTAGACCGATAATCACCCAAAATGCTAGTTTGATCTCGAGAAAGAGAGCCAACATAGCAAAAACAAACAAAGCACCATAGAAGAGGTTGCTTGACATCATGTCAAGACGGCTTGAGACGTGCTTAGAGATGTCATAAATAACGACAAGTTCAGTCCCTTCTGGAAGTTGGTTTTGCTTTTTTTTGATGTAGTTTTTGACGAGTCTTGCTATTTCAACAGTATCTAGCCCATCAATTTGCTTAATTCCGATTGCAAGAGAAGGCTTACCATTGAGCGTACTATAACGTTCGCTTTCAGTGAAGCCATCTTGTATTGTTGCGATATCAGATAAGAAAATGGGTTCTCCATTGGGTAAGGTTTTTATAACAAGCTGTTCAAATTCATGACCACGCTCTTTGTAACCTTGCCCACTGATCGTGATGCGACCGTGATCTGTGTTGATAGAGCCTGCTGAAATATCTTTGCTGTTCTTCTTGATTGCGTCACTGATATCATTGAAACTAAGTTGATATTCTTGTAATACTTCTGGTGAAACAAAAATATTGACTTCATAGTCTTGTTGACCACGCAAATAGACTTCTCCCATATCAGGTATTTGCTCAAGCTCTTTTTTAATGTCTTTAGCAAGTTCTTTATGGGCAGTAGGGTTCAGATCACTGGTGAGTCCGATGATAATTGAAAGAATTTTCCACTTTTCTAATTTGACTTTCGGTGTTTCGGCTTCAGCGGGGAAGTCAGAGATTTGATCGACTTGCTGCTTGATCTCATCTAAAGCTTCTTTTTTATCGGCATCTGTTTTCAAAGTAGCATAGATACGGCCTGTACCTTCGCTCGATTGTGATTGGGTTGATTTAATAGCGTTGATATTTTTGAGGGCTTGCTCCACTTTATTGACAATACCAGATTCTATTTCTTGTGGCGATGCACCATCATAAGAGACCTCAATACTCACCATATTGCTGATTTTATTAGGCAAGACTTCTTTGTTAATCGTGAGTGTAGAAAACAATCCGCCGATAATAAGAAAGGCCATGAGAAGATTCACATATACGGGTCTGCGCGCAAACCACGCCATAATACCTGTTTGATATTTCATATGATGTCATTACCTATTGCGTGATGGAAGTGGATTGCGTTGTTTCATTTTTTTGAGCGATCTCAGCATGAGAAGTATCTTTTGACATAGGTTCACAAGACATACCTTGCTTTGCTTGTTCAATATGCGTACTGATGAGCTGATGCGATATATTTGAATTGTTTGATATATATACAAACTCATTATCGCGATGCAAAGGTGTAATAGGATGAATCATAAGTGTGTTGTCTTGAGATAGTAAGTGAATTTTACGATTGTTGACTAAGTGCTGTGGTATAGCCAAAGTCTGCTCTAAAGGACGACTCATGATCGAGGCCTGTACAAAAGTGTACAACGGAAGCTCTGTTGTTTGTGCGTAAGGTTGATTTACAGTCGCGATGAAGTAAGTCATACGACTTTTTTGATCTACTGTATGCGTTTGTGCGTTGATCTGTGCTTGCCAAGTGCGTCCACTTTTTGTATCGGTCAAACGTACATGAATTGGATAATGCGTAGGCATCAGCTTCAGGTCTTCTTGGTGGATAGGTAAACGGATATTGGCTTGATCGGTACCTAGGAGTTGACCTAGCTGGGTTGTCGTATTGACATATTGGCCTAAAGCCAGCTCACGTGATGTAATAATGCCGTTAAAGGGAGCACGAATTTGAGTTTGCTTGAGTTCATATTGTGCTTGTTTCAGTGCCGCTTGTTTGGCTTTAAATTCAGCATATTTATGCGCCAGTTGTGGCTTATGTAAAGCGTAGTCGGTATGTTTGCCTGCTAGACCTTCCAACTGCTTGTTGGCTACGTGGCTGGCGCCGAGCTCTTTAGTGAGTGCTAATTTTGCTTTGGCTAAGTCTGCTTCAGCTTTTGCAAGTTCAGCTTCATAATCTAAGGTATGAATTGAGGCTAATAGCTGACCTTTTTTGACAAATTGTCCTACAGTAAAAGCGGGATCAATGGATTCGATCCGGCCACTGATTTCAGGTTTGATTTGTAAAGTCATATCAGGTTCAACAAAGCCATGACTGTTTAGTTCTACTTGGTGCGTGCTGCTAGTCAGATCGATGACTTCAACTTTCAATGTATTTGAGGTTGGCTTGGGAGGATGAGCAGGCTTTTCATTTGTGAGTATCATAGCTAAAACGAAAGCTAAACATAAGATGAAGAAGGGAAGTAAACGCCTAAGTATGAGGGGCATATAGAATCCTTGTTGTCTATTATTATTGTTGTTATGATTAATTTTTTCACTTTAAATCATGAACTTCATTATTTTGAATGAAGATGCAGTACAGAATGTTATGCGGGATTATTATACCATCGAAAATTTTTAATAAAACCTGATGAAGTCTAAAAATGTGACGAATATGTGGTTTGAATTTATAATCTGATTATTGAGGGTGTTGTTGTCTTAGATTTGGTAAACAAACTCAGTTTATGAGCTGATGTTGGTACAACCGAGTGGATTCGAACCACCGACCCCTACCATGTCAAGGTAGTGCTCTAACCAACTGAGCTACGGTTGTAAAGATGATTTTGGTACGACCGAGTGGACTCGAACCACCGACCCCTACCATGTCAAGGTAGTGCTCTAACCAGCTGAGCTACGGTCGTACTGCGTCTTGCATTGAAGACGGAAAGCATAATAATAGTGATGCATAGCTATTGCAAGTATTATTTAAATGGAAACGCTCTATTTGATGAAATTATGATCGGTGTAGTTTTTTTCAATATAGATCACACGTAAAATAAATAATAACGCGGCGCAAGTGAGTCCGACCATGACACCAATCCAAAATCCCATGACACCAAGGCGCGGTATAATCGTGTCGGTAAGTGCTAAGAAATAGCCAAGTGTTAAACCAACAATCCAGTAAGAGAAAAAGGTAATATAAAAGCATGCTTTCGTATCGCCATAGCCTCTTAACACACCTGCGCAAATGACTTGAACAGCATCACTGAATTGATACAAAGCAGCTAAATAGAGAATAGACATAGTGAGCTCAATCACTTGCATATCATCAGTATAAATTTTGGCGATAGCATAACGTCCAACAAGCGTTAAAGAGCAAGTACATAACGCCATCAAGACACCTAGAGTAATCGCTGACTTGGTGCTCATTTTAGCATGCTCTTTTTTGTTTTTGCCGAGATAGTAACCAATGCGGATAGAGACAGCGATGCCTATAGATAAAGGTAACATAAAGACCAAACTGGAAAAGTTAATCGCAATTTGATGACTTGCTACAACAGTTGCGCCTAGAGGTGCAATCAATAATGCAATAGCGGCAAAAAGTGTGACCTCAAAAAAAGTTGCTAGAGCAACAGGTAGCCCTAGTCTGATCATGCCGAACTGTGTTTTGAGATCAACACCTACTTTATACTTGATAAGTTGAATATCTTTGAAAGCGTCATCTAAACGAATAAAAAGCATCATAGCAAACATCATGAGCCAGCAAGTGATAGCACTGGCTACACCACAACCGGCACCACCTAAAGCAGGTGCACCAAAATGGCCATAGATAAAGGTATAATTGAGAATCACATTGCTGATTAAACCTATTAAGCTGACTACCATAGTGGGTTTAGTGTAGGAAATACCTTCACCACAATTACGTAAAATCTGAAAGACAGCGAAAGCAGGTGCACCCCATAAAATACTATCGAGATAACCGATAGAAAGTTTATAGAGGCTGGGTTCGAGTTCCATGTGTGTGAGAAGATAATGACTTAAACCCAGTACAGCCATGGCCAGAATGCCGGTGAACAAAGCGAGATAAATACCTTGCCATACAGTTGCTGGTATATTTCGAAATTCACGCGAACCAAAATGATGAGAAATCACCGGAGTAATCGGCATCAACAGCCCTAAAACAAATAAGATAACAGGAAACCATAAACTTGCACCAATAGCAACAGCAGCCATATCCACAGCACTGACATGACCTGCCATAACGGTATCCGTAAAGCTCATTAATGTTTGAATGAGTTGCCCAATAAAGACAGGAACTCCAAGCTTTATGATTTGTCTGATTTGATAAATAAGTTGCCGCATCGCAGTCCTTCACTGGTCTTTTTAGCGTATTTTATGATATAAATAGCCCGTTTATAGATACTAAGTATAAGATGATTATTGGTTATCAACTTACAATGGTGAAAACTTATTTTTTAGCTTAGATCTGAGCTTAACTAAAAAGAGGTCCGCGCATGTTTACAGGTATTGTTTTAGGTACAGCATCTATTTCAAAAATTATCCGCAAAACAGAGTTTCAAACCCATATCTTAGAGTTTCCAAAAGCGTGGCTTGAGGGATTACAGATCGGCGCATCAGTAGCGCATAATGGTTGTTGCCTCACGGTGACAAAAATAGAAGGTACTCATGTTTACTTTGATGTGATTGATGAGACGCTTCGAGTCACCAATTTGAAGCAACTACAAGAAGGAGATCAGGTCAATATCGAACGTGCTGCACAATTTGGAGATGACATTGGTGGGCACTTGATGTCAGGACATATTGCCAGCCAGGCTGAAATTGTCGAAGTGAACGCAACTGAGACAAACTATCAGGTCTGGTTTGAAGTGCCATCACAGTGGATGCGCTTTATTTTAACAAAAGGATATGTGGGTATAGATGGTATAAGCCTCACCATTGGTGAAGTGCAAGATAAGCGCTTTTGTGTACACTTGATCCCAGAAACTCTATCTCGAACCACGCTCAGTACAAAAGGTAAGGGAGCAACTGTAAATATTGAAATTGATCCGCAAACTCAAGCCATTGTTTCTACTGTTGAACGTGTACTAGCGCAGCAATCTCAAGTTTAGTTTTGAGCGCCTTGGTAACCTTTTACTGTGCGACCACCATCTAGATAAAGTGTTTGTCCTGTCATATAGTGCGCCTGCTGTGCGAGAAATAGTGCAGCACTGGCTATATCTTCAAGCTCTCCTGTACGTTGCAAAGGAATGGTTTGCTGAATTTCAGCTTGCTTGGATACTTGACTGGTTTCGGGCCATAAAATCGCACCTGGAGCAATTGCATTGACGCGTACATGCGGCGCCATTTCTACTGCAAGGCCTTGAGTGATCATCTTTAATGCCGCTTTACTTGTGCTATAAACTAGGTGATGGGCAAGAGGCTTATCAGCATGTATATCCACAAGATTAATGATACACCCTTGTGTTGCTTCAAGGTGCTGTTGTGCTTGTTGTGCGAGGAGGAGAGGTACCAAAGCATTGCATGTTAAAGTGGTTTGCGCTGTTTGCATGGTGATATCACGGAATCGAACAGGATTGAATTCACTAGCATTGTTGATCAAGCAGTCAAGTTGGCCAAATTGCTCAATCGTGCGGGGAATCAACTGTTGTAGAGCTGAAGGGTCGTCAAAAGCAGCTTGAACCATAGCGGCAGAGTGAGGACGTAGAGCATTGAGTTCAGCGCACAGCTCTGAAGCCTCATCATGAGCACGATTATAATGAATCATGACGTTATAATGGTGCTGATGAAGTTTGCGTGCCATGGCTGCGCCTAAACGCTTGGCAGCGCCTGTAATGAGTGTGACGGGCATAAGTAAATCTCGAAGTTTAATGAAAGAACAGCATCTAATCTATCGCCAATTGATTGTGTGTGCAAGTAAATAGTCAACTTTTGGCTAGCTATTTATGCGGTTTTTTGTTATGCTCTTTTGCCTAAAAAACAGATAAATTTAGCACAGTTTAGTATAGCTTGCTTTCAAGTGGCTCTTGGTATGAGTCACCACTGACAATTTAAGGAATATCATGCCTGTAATTACTCTTCCTGATGGAAGCCAAAGAATCTTTGATCGTGCGGTCACTACTTTAGATGTTGCTTCAGATATTGGTCCAGGTTTAGCGAAAGCCTGTGTTGCTGGTCGTGCTAATGGCCAACGTGTTGATGCACTGGATCTTATTGAAACCGATACCCAACTTGAAATTATCACCAGTAAGGATGAAGATGGTCTTGAGGTGATTCGTCACTCATGCGCTCATTTACTTGGCCATGCCATCAAGCAGCTTTATCCTCAAGTTAAAATGGCTATTGGTCCGACTATCGACAATGGCTTTTATTATGATATAGATCTAGAGCACAAGCTGACTCAAGATGATCTCGATGCACTTGAAAAACGTATGCTTCAACTTGCCAAAACCAATTATGATGTGGTCAAAAAGACAGTCTCTTGGCAAGAAGCGCGAGACATGTTTGAAAGTCGTCAGGAACCTTACAAAACACAGATCCTTGATGAAAATATCAGCCAGCAAGCTTCTCCTGCTTTATACCATCATGAAGAATATGTAGATATGTGTCGTGGTCCGCATGTACCTAATATGCGTTTTTGCCACCACTTTAAGTTGATGAGTATTGCCGGTGCATATTGGCGTGGTGACTCAAAAAATAAGATGTTGCAGCGTGTGTATGGCACAGCTTGGACAGATAAAAAACAGCTTAAACAGTACTTATTCCGTCTAGAAGAAGCTGCCAAACGTGATCACCGAAAGCTAGGTAAACAGCAAGATCTTTTCCATATGCAAGAAGAGGCGCCAGGTATGGTGTTTTGGCATCACAACGGCTGGACTCTCTTTCGCGAACTAGAATCCTTTGTACGTACAAAGTTACAAGAATACAAATACCAAGAAGTAAAAGGCCCTTTGATGATGGACCGTTCCCTATGGGAGCGTTCAGGCCACTGGGGTAAATATGCAGAGAACATGTTTACAACCAGCTCAGAAAATCGTGAATATGCAGTCAAGCCTATGAACTGCCCAGGTCATGTACAAATATTTAATCAAGGGTTGAAGTCGTACCGTGACTTACCTCTGCGCATGGCTGAGTTTGGTTGTTGTCATCGTAATGAACCTTCTGGTGCACTACATGGTATTATGCGTGTTCGAGGCTTTACCCAAGATGACGCACATATTTTCTGCACACCTGATCAAATACAGGAAGAAGTAAGCAGCTGTATCAAAATGGTGTATGATATTTATGAAACATTTGGTTTCTCCCAGATTGAAGTCAAGTTATCAACACGACCAGAGCAGCGTATTGGTGATGATACAATGTGGGATCGCGCCGAAGCTGCATTGGCACGTTCATTAGATTTAGCTGATATCGACTATACTTTGCAACCTGGAGAAGGTGCTTTTTATGGCCCTAAAATTGAATTTACACTGAGAGACTGCTTAGATAGAGCTTGGCAATGTGGTACAGTACAGCTTGACTTTGCCTTGCCTGAGCGCTTAGGTGCAAAATATATAGATGAAGCAGGGCAGCGTGTGACGCCTGTGATGATTCATCGTGCTATTTTAGGATCATTAGAGCGATTTGTCGGTATTTTGATTGAAGAATATGCCGGTAAATTTCCACTATGGTTAGCACCTGTACAAGCTGTAATTATGGGCATTACGGATAAACAAGCTGATTATGTCCACCAAATTGTGAATAAACTTCAAGAATCGGGCCTAAGAGTGGCTGGAGACTTGAGAAATGAGAAAATAGGCTTTAAAATTCGCGAGCATACATTAAAACGTGTTCCATACTTATTAGTCGTAGGCGACCAAGAGATGGAACGTGGTGAAGTTGCGGTGCGTACTAGAAATGGCGTTGATTTAGGCAAAATGACCATTGATCGTTTGATCGATCAGCTGAATCATCAAGCGATGCAGCGTCAACTTAACTTGCTGGAGGAATAGGTTATAAAAGGCAATCAAAGAGGTTCTGGGGCAAAACAAGCCGCAAACCGCATAAATGATGAGATTCGAGGCTTAAAAGAAGTCCGTCTTAGTGATGTAGATGGTAAGACTTTAGGTGTCGTGAGCTTAAATGAAGCCCAAGCCAAAGCTGAAGAATTGGGTTTTGACTTAGTTGAAATTAGCCCTAATGCGGAGCCACCTGTCTGTCGCATTATGGATTATGGTAAGTTTTTGTTTGAAAAAGCTAAGTCACAAAAAGAGCAAAGAAAAAAACAGAAACAAGTTCAAATTAAAGAGATTAAATTTCGACCCTGTACCGATACTGGCGACTATCAAACTAAGATGCGTAAATTGATAGACTTCTTAGAGAGTGGCCATAAAGTTAAAGTGACCTTACGTTTTCGTGGTCGAGAAATGAATCAACGTCAACAACATGAGACGTTTTTACACCGAGTTAAGGATGATTTAGGTGAATATGCCAGCGTTGAATCCTTTCCAGATTTAAGATATTTGGAAGGGCGTCAAGCTGTGATGGTGCTAGCACCAAAAAAAAAGTAGTAATTTAGGCTAACAAGTTATTGTGATAACCGCAATACGCCTAATTACACAAAATAATGTGGAGTATTCCCATGCCAAAAATGAAGTCAAATAAAGGTGCTGCAAAGCGCTTTAAAAAGACTGCTTCGGGTGGCTACAAGTGCAAACAAAGCCACTTAAGACACATTTTGACTAAAAAGTCTTCGAAGCGTAAACGTCAGTTACGTAATAAATGTATGGTTGCCGCGGCAGATGTTGCAGCAATTGATCGTATGTTACCTTTTGCTTAAGTTGAGGAGAATAGATAATGCCAAGAGTTAAGCGTGGAGTAACTGCTCGTGCTCGTCACAAGAAGATTTTAAAGCAAGCTAAAGGTTATTACGGTGCACGTTCGCGTGTTTATCGTGTTGCTTTTCAAGCAGTAACTAAAGCGGGTCAATATGCTTACCGTGATCGTCGTCAGAAGAAACGTCAATTCCGTCAATTATGGATTGTACGTATCAATGCTGCGGCACGTGTTCACGGTCTATCTTATAGTCGCTTTATCAGCGGCCTGAAGAAGGCATCTGTTGAGATTGATCGTAAAATCCTTGCGGATATTGCGGTCTATGATCAATATGCTTTTTCAGCATTAGTTGAGAAAGCTAAAGCTGTTGCTTAATGCATCGCATCAAGTGAGAGTTAAATTAAATCGTTATTCCTTGGAATAGCGATTTTTTTTATGTTATGTGAGCCCAATTCAGGATTGTGCACATAGCATCACATAAAATATAAAAAAGGATTTTTATATGAAGCGCACTAAGAAAAGTGTGTGGTCTAAGCCTATGCGTTTAGATTACCTCAGCCAACTTTTGTATATGATGGGTTTAACTATGTTGATGTATAGTTTAACCCGACTTTTATTTTACAATGCACATATTCCAGCGAGTACATACGATCTAGCAACCATTTTAGGAGCTTTTCTCCATGGCTTGCGGTTTGACTTATATGTTGTACTTCTTTCCAGTTCACCACTTATTTTACTAAGTCTTATTTTAGGATTTGCACATCAAAGTTATTTTAAACCCAAACATCTAGCTTTCTTTTTTTGTTGTCTTAATATTCCTTGTATGATCGCCAATTTATGTGATTTGGCCTATTATCCTTTCACAGGTCGGCGCACAGGATTAGAGGTGATGATTTACCTTCATGATCTGATGGAGCAGATGGATCACATTGTGCTGCGATATATATGGGAAATTTTGGCAAGTACAGTTTTGTTATCATGTTTTGCTTGGATCTGTTTTCAGGTGAGAGGAACAACTTGGCGCGTCTCTTTCACACAAAGTTTAGGTTTGAGTTTATGTGTTTTAGCTTTGTCGGTGATAGGTATACGAGGTGGTTTACAGAAAAAGCCTCTATCCATCTTGCACGCTTATGATTGGCCTCATCCTGACTTGGCTCCTATGATTCTCAATACACCATATATGCTTATTAGAGTGAAAAATGTAGCCATGAAGTCTTATTCCTGGTTCAAATCCCATGAAGAAGCTTATCAAGTATTGGCTGATCAGGGGCAATCAAGTGGTACGATACCGAGTCGAAGAACAGAAAAGAACATCGTCTTATTTATTTTAGAGAGCTTTCATCGTGATATGCTGTATGCACATCCGCAGTATGGAACGCCAGCCCCTTTTGTTGCGCAGCTTGCCCATAAGAGTTTGTTTTTTAGTTATGCTTTTGCCAATGGTCGCCGTTCTATTGATGCGATGCCGTCATTGCTGTTAGGTATACCACATTTATTTTCAGCAGGGTTTCCTCGTACAACTTATTTCAATAATACATATACCGCTTTACCACAGATATTAAACAAGTATGGCTATGCAACGAATTTTTATCATGGCGCCCATAATGGTAGCTTGCACCTCGATAAGTTTGCTAAGCGCATTGGCTTTAAAAAGTATCATGGTTTTAATGAGTTCGCTGAGCGTTATCCAGAGAAGGTGGATGCACAATCAGCATCGAAATGGGGTGTCTTTGATGATGACTTTTTAAATTATGTAGCACTTGATCTACAGCAAAAACAGACGCCTTTTTTCTCAGCGATTTTTACTTTGTCATCGCATATGCCTTATGTGATACCTGAAAAATATGCAGAAAAATTTAATACTCAAGATTATCCACATGAGTTTTATCGCTCAGTGTCTTATTCTGATTATTCAATACAGCAGTTTTTTGAAGTAGCGCAAAAGATGTCTTGGTATAAAGATACTTTATTTGTTTTTAGTGCAGATCATACGAGTCAGCACTGGAGTGAGTATCCAACTGATTCTGACTTAGCTGCGCATCATATTCCTATATTTATTTATGATCCAAGTGGAGAGATAAAACCTAGAGTCTCATCTATGGTCGTGCAGCAAAGCGATTTGCCTGCAACTTTGATAGATTACTTAGGGCTAATGAAGGAAGAAAAATACACTTTATTACCTTTTGGTCGGAGTATGATCGATGAAAGTCACCCTGGTCACGCTTTACTTGCTATCTCAGATCGAGAATATATTTTAGTGAGCGATAACAAGGTCACGCGATTGAATAAAAAAGATGAAGGCGTCGTGACAACGAGATTAAACCATAAGCTGTTGCATCCAAGAATAAGTCAAGAAGATGATGCTTCATTAGCACTTAAGCTAAAAGCTTATGTTCAATTACATAACAACGGTTTGCTTGAAGATCATATGTATCCTTATCCGAACAAGTAGCCTTGAACAGGACGCGTATTTTATGCTGAAACGTAGTATGTAATATGTTGTAAAAGCTTATAGAAAATCAGCACTTGAATATGAAGTGCTGATTTTTTTATATTAGTCTGATGTTTTAGGTTTGCGCTTAACAGGCGCTTCACCTGCATCTTGAGCTAAGTAAAAGTCTTTATTACGCGGTTTTTTCGATTTTTTCTTAGAAGATTGACCTATTGCAGCTTTGGTTTTTTTATCTGATCCAGATACAGCTTTAGCTTTTTTCTGTTTGCGAGGTTTAAAACCAGAGAATTGTGCTTCAAGACCTGCAACCACGCTCATTTCTAGAGCTTGCTCTAAAAGCGCTTTAAGGCGCGTAAAAGCGTCCCAGTCTTTGGGGCCAATGTAAGAGAGCGCAGCACCTTTTTGACCTGCTCGTCCTGTTCTTCCTACGCGGTGAATATATTCTTCTTCGTGTTTGGGCAAGTCAAAGTTGATGACATGAGAGACGGTATGAATATCGAGTCCTCGGCTTGCGACATCAGTTGTGACTAAGACTTGGTATTTATTACGGCTGAAATCATCCATAATTTGATGACGTTTAGCTTGTGACAGTTTGCCACTCAGAGGAAGGGCACGATAACCTTGTTGCTCTAAGTGTTGTGCCAGCTGTTCAGTATGATCACGGGTTGCCGTAAAAATCATGACTTGCTTGATAGGAAGCTCTTTTAAGTGGTGCGCGAGTAAGTCGATTTTATGATCATAGTGATCAGCAAAGAAGAAGCTTTGTTCAATATCTTGATGTTTTTCAGCAGCTTCTCCAATTTTAATACGAACAGGATCGCTTAGAAGCTCATTGGCTAACAAGTTAACAGAGGCGTGATCAAGCGTGGCCGAAAATAAGCAAGTTTGGCGCTTTTTGTGATCGGCACAATTATGAATGCGTCTTAAAGCAGCTTCAAAGCCTAAATCAAGCATACGATCGGCTTCGTCCAGAATAAGAAGTTCTAGACCATTGAGAAAGACAGAACGATGTTCAAGGTGATCCGCTAATCTCCCCGCTGTTGCGACAATAATATGAGGCTGGCGCTGCAAGGCTTTTACTTGGTCATTAAAGTTATCGCCACCTACAATGCAAGTTGATTTGAGAGCCGTGTTCGAAGTGAACAGGCGCACTTGAGCATAAACTTGACGTGCGAGTTCTCGTGTGGGTGCTAAGATCAGTACTCTAGGATCACGGCGTGATAGCGCTTTCTGTGTTAAACACCGATTCAGTGCAGGTAAAACGTAAGCTAAGGTTTTTCCTGAGCCTGTTTTAGACGAGGCAATTAAATCTTTACCATGCATAGCAATAGGTACAGCTTGTTGCTGAATTGATGTTGCATGAGTAAAACCAAGATGATTGATGGTTTTTAACAAACGGTAATCAAGTCCCATACTTTGAAAGTGTACGGTTTGGTCATGAGCAGATGGATGGTTCAAGATGTAGCTCCAAAAAATAAATCTGCGCTTATTATATCAATAATATTTGGCATGCGCATTGAATGATCGGCTTAGATCTATATAAAAGGAGGAAGCAATGAACATAGGTATCGCTTTAAGTAGTGGATCTGCGAAAGGTTGGGCGCATATTGGTGTCTTGAAGTCACTTTTGGCTTTAGGTATACGGCCTACTGTCGTTGCCGGTTGCTCTTCAGGTGCCTTAGTCGGCGCAGCCTATGCCAATAATAGATTATTGCAACTAGAAGCGTGGGCAGAAGGGATGTCGCATTTAAGCTTGATGTCTTACCTTGATTTGAACCTAGGTCGTGGTAGTTTACTTGCGGGAGATAAGCTCTTTCGTGAATTAGAACCTTATTTTGCTTCACTTTGTATTGAAGACTTACCTATGCCTTTTGCAACGGTTGCCACAGATTTATATCGTGGTGAAGAAGTATGGTTTCGTAAAGGCGATTTATTGAATGCAGTCCGCGCTTCTTGTGCTATCCCTGGTATTTTATCACCGGTTAAGCATGCTCAGCGCTGGCTTGTAGATGGTGCGATTGTTAATCCTTTACCTGTTTCTTTGTGCCGTGCTATGGGGGCTGACTTTGTTATTGGCGTGGATGTACAGAGTTGTTGCTTTAAACAAGTATCTGTGCCGATTGAAATTGAAAGTTTACGTAAAACAGCTTGTGAACAAACACAGGATAACAAACAGTTAGGCATGCTTACAGACTTACTTGAGCGTGGTAAAGAGCATTTTCTATCACTGACGAGCCGTCTGAAAAATCAACAAGATTTAGATATGGGTATGGTTGGGGTGATGAACCAGTCGTTAGAAATCTTAGAATACCGACATAAGCGCACGCGGTTAATGGGCGATCCACCTGAGCTATGTATTACACCTGAGGTATCTCATATTCAAGCGATGGAGTTTCATAAAGCAAAAGAGGCCATTGAAGCAGGGCGCGCGGCTGTGCAAGACGTTTTGCATTTACTCAAAAAAGAACTGAAGAAAGAGATGCAAAAAGATGAACATCTGATATGAATGTTCATCTTTCTTATGCGCTATGATTAGAAGTCGTAGCTGTATTGCAAGCCATACAACATAGCATGAACGCTTGTTTTGCCTGAAATATTTGGTTGAGGAAGTCCAGAAATTTTAGGAGATTTCTCATACACCTCGACACTATCTCCTGCAAGATAAGTGATACCAAAGTCGAGAGTATGATGCTTATCAAACTGATAACCTACACCACCTGAAAACCAATGATGTGTTGAATCAGGTAACGCAATCGACTTTTCTTTATCTACTGCTTGGGTTTCATACATATAACCTGCACGTAGCGTCCAGTTTTGGTCTAATGTGTAAGTTTGACCAATTGAAGCGTGCCATGCATCTTTCCAGTGAAAGGTTTTAATCTCATTGAAGTGATCAGTCTTGAGAGATTTAAACTTATGCCAGCTCATGTATTCAAAAGAATAATGTACAGCAAATCTAGGAGTGAGTCGGTGATATCCAGAGAACTCGTATAGATCGGGTAAGTTTAAGTGAAGTGTGTCGTTCTTGTATAGTTCAGGAGCAGGCCTTCGCTGAACAATGGCCATACTCGTAACATCGCCTTTTGCTTTGATCTCAGG
>DDNL01000086.1:2392-9726 GCA_002341165.1 Shewanellaceae bacterium UBA2521 | reverse complement strand
ATGTGGATGGTCAACTGGGTTCATCGCAACACCACGAACCGTAGGACGAACACCACGCCATCTACTTGCACCAGCTTTACCAAGCTGACGAAGCATATGCTCAGCATTACCTACTTCACCAATTGTTGCACGACACTCTGATAAAACTTTACGCATCTCACCAGAACGTAGACGCAATGTGACGTAATCACCATCACGCGCAATAATCTGAATGTATGCGCCAGCAGAACGTGCAATTTGACCACCTTTACCAGGTTTCAATTCAACGTTATGTACTACGGTACCGACAGGAATATTACGCATAGGCAATGTGTTACCTACTTTAATATCCGCGTCCATTCCAGAATAGATAGGATCGCCAGTTTTCAGACCTTTAGGTGCTAAAATATAACGACGCTCACCATCTGCATAAAGCACAAGCGCGATATGAGAGCTACGATTTGGATCGTACTCTAAACGCTCAACCTTAGCTGGTATACCATCTTTAGTTCTTTTGAAATCAATAATACGGTAATGTTGTTTGTGTCCACCACCAATATGACGTGTCGTGATACGACCCATATTGTTACGGCCACCAGACTTTGATTTTTTGTCTAGTAACGCTGCAAACGGCTTACCTTTATGCAGATCAGAATTTGTCACTTTAACAACGTGACGGCGACCCGATGAGGTAGGCTTACACTTAATAACAGCCATTGATCAAACTCCTCTTACTCTGCGCCGCCAGCTAACTCAAGGCTTGAACCTTCAGCTAGTGTGACATAAGCTTTTTTCCAATCGTTACGACGACCAGTTCTAGCTCCGTGACGCTTTGTTTTACCTTTACAAACCAAGGTACGAACAGAAGCAACCTTTACACCTTCGAAAAGTTTTTCGACCGCTTTTTTAATTTCAGATTTACGAGCATCTTTTGCGACCTTGAAAACCACTGTATTGGTATTTTCATACGCTACAGAGCTTTTCTCAGAAACGTGAGGTGCTAATATCACTTTTAATAAACGTTCTTCAAGGTTCATGCTAACATCTCCTCAACTTGCTTAATTGCATCAGCAGTCATTAGGACCTTATCAAAACCAATCAAACTCATAGGATCGATACCAGATACATCGCGCACGTCAACTTTATATAAGTTACGAGCCGCTAAGAATAAATTCTGGTTTACTTCTGAAGTCACAATAAGAACATTGCTTAAATCAAGTTCTTTAAGCTTTGTTGTAAGCTCTTTTGTCTTCGGCTGTGCAAGATCAAATTCTTGAACTGCAACTAGGCGATCTTGGCGAACCAATTCAGACAAAATGCTTCTCAAAGCTGAGCGATACATTTTACGATTTACTTTCTGAGAGTGATCTTGCGTTTTTGCAGCGAAAGTTACGCCACCACTACGCCAGATAGGACTACGAATAGTACCTGCACGAGCACGCCCCGTACCCTTCTGTTTCCATGGCTTTTTACCGCCACCTGAAACTTCAGAGCGTGACTTTTGTGCACGTGTGCCTTGGCGAGCGTTTGCTGCATAAGCAACAACAACTTGATGAACCAAAGCTTCGTTAAAATCACGACCGAAAGTAGTTTCGGAAACATTAAGAGCGCTTTGAGCGTCTTTCAATAATAATTCCATGACTATCTCCCAGTGTTAAACTTTAACAGCAGGCTTAACGACAACGTCAGCCCCAGTTGAACCTGGAACAGCACCTTTGATCAGAAGCAAATTACGCTCTGCATCAACACGTACTAATTCCAATGATTGAACAGTCACTTGCTCACTACCCATGTGTCCAGCCATTTTTTTGCCTTTAAAAACACGACCTGGTGTTTGGTTTTGGCCAATTGAACCTGGAGCACGATGTGCAAGCGAGTTACCATGTGTCGCGTCTTGCGTACGGAAATTCCAACGCTTTACAGCACCTTGGAAGCCTTTACCTTTAGAGCGGCCTGTTACGTCAACAACTTTGACATCAGAGAACATGTTTACTGTATACTCTACGCCTAGCTCAACTTTTTCAGCTTCTTCAGAAGGTAGTCTAAATTCCCATAAACCACGGCCAGCTTCAACACCTGCTTTAGCAAAATGTCCAGCTTGCGCCTTAGTTACACGATTAACTTTTTTTGTACCTGTTGTGATTTGTAGTGCACTGTAACCATCAGTTTCATTATTTTTAACCTGAGTTACTTTATTTGGCTCTACTTCAACAACGGTTACTGGGATTGATGCACCGTCTTCAGTGAAGACTCGTGTCATTCCCAACTTACGACCTACTAGACCGATAGTCATTTCATAAACCTCATTCGATTTAGATCATTATTTCAAGCTGATCTGAACATCCACACCAGCAGCAAGATCTAACTTCATTAAAGCATCCACAGTTTTTTCAGTGGGTTCTACAATGTCAAGAAGACGCTTATGTGTGCGAATTTCGTACTGATCTCGCGCATCTTTGTTCACATGCGGAGAAATCAAAACTGTGTAACGCTCTTTACGCGTTGGTAGTGGAATAGGTCCACGAACCTGTGCGCCTGTACGTTTAGCAGTTTCAACTATTTCCGCAGTTGAAGTGTCGATCAAACGGTGATCAAATCCTTTCAAGCGGATACGGATTCTTTGGTTCTGCATTGACCAGAGCTCCCAAAATTACGTGTGAAAAAAAACCACCGCACCTCACTTCCTTTATTTGAGGAAATGAAGCCAGCAATTAAATACTAACCATTGACTTCTTATTGAAGTCCTGTCACAAGCGACTAAAACAACTAGCCACTAAATAATCGATGCAATTATACACACATCTATAAGGAATGCAACCCCCAAATCAGGCAATAAACTAGAGCTTCCCATAGGTGCTGTTGAGAGCTATTAGGGGGTATTTAGAGCTATTTCAGATATAAGGTAGGATATCGGGACTATCATCAATCAGGTTTAAACATTTACCTCGCCCCTGTCAATAGAGGTAAATGCCATGCTATAGTAGATAAAGCAAAATAGATCGTACAGAAGGCAAAGCCTATTATCTTAAGAGCTAGAGCTTAACTCTGCCGAGTTAATGATATTGGCTCTAAATTTGGCTTTATTTTGTTCGTCTAGGTCAAACCGAGTACGTATAGGCCTTAACTCACCCTCTATGGTCTCATTCACATCATCAATCCCTGTTCTACTTTTATTGCCCTTGGACTTACCCACTAAGTATCTCAGTGATAAACGAAAGTTCTTGGACTCCTCTATAACAGGGCAGGTGCCATGTAGAGTACAATTATGCCACATAGCAGCATATCCAGCAGGTCCTTTCAGAACATGATCTTGGCATATTATCGTTCGCTCGCTATCGCTGGTATATTGCCATTGATGCTGGGTCTGCTCTACTCTGCTCAGCTTATGTGGAAAGAGGGTTGCGCCCATTTTATGCGTATTTTTAAGTAGGTGTAAAGGGGAGTCTTCCACATCAACATCATGCAGATAGACATACAAAGTAAGAAATGTAGAGGGATCAAGGTCAGTTTTACCTTGTGGCCAGTCTATAATATCCTGATGAAAGTCAATTCCTCTGAAATAGGTGATATCGCGATACTCAGGTTTAATATAGCAGCCCAAATTAGCGACATTCAAGCCTTTAATCTCGCTTCTCACCCAATCAGGTAACCAAACATCAGGTACGCCACAGATCGCTTTTTTGATGACCACCTCATAGTCATCCCCAAGCATATAGCTCAAGCTCTCCTGAATTTCGGAGTTCTGCTCAATCAGTTTTAACTCATCTTCAAATTGATTGAGGAAATTAAAGTCTTGACTTGGATTACACTTTACATGAACAGGCTTGGCTCTATAGCTTTCTTCTGATAAAAAAATTTCAGGCCCAAATTCACGAGATTCAAGCATTTTTTGGTAAAGCACTTTCATTTTTTCTTTGTTAAAAAGCTGACCAAACAAGTACGCTCCTTCTTTTTTTAAATTATCTAAATAATCCACTTTTAATTCCTTCTAAAATTTATATTTTATCTCATGAGTATCACTTTTACTCAAAATAAGTACCACGAAAAGATAACCTAGATCAACATAAAATTCTAGTAAAATTATAATTATAATTATTGAGCTTATCTTATATTTGATCATCAAAAGTGTTTAACACGGCTTCTTTTTGTTATAGTATTTTAAATAATCTAAATCTCAAGGAATAAAGAGTACGCTATGAAAAAAGCACATCAACTAGGCCATGAAATGCATCACCTATGCCGTGATCTTTTCCCTATTTGTCGAAGTTTAGCAGGACCCGGTTTCAGACAATCTTTAGATATCCTCAAACAAATACTACCAGACCTATGCGTCCACAGTATCCCTACTGGAACCACATGCTTTGACTGGACCATACCTAAAGAATGGCATATACAAGATGCTTACATCATCACGCCTGCAGGTCATAAGATATGTTCATTTAAGCAATCTAACCTGCATGTTGTCGGTTATTCAATACCTGTCAATCAAAGTATATCTTTAGCAGATCTACAACAGCACCTTTACTCTCTACCAGAGCAACCTGCTGCCATTCCTTATATTACCTCTTATTACAAAGAATCTTGGGGCTTTTGTATCACTCATGCTGAAAGAGAAACCTTACAAGAAGGCACATATCAGGTTGTCATTGATTCATCTCTACAAGATGGTGTACTCAACTATGGTGAACTGATTATACCTGGAGAATCTAAAGAAGAGATCTTTCTCTCTTCATACCTTTGTCATCCGTCTATGGCAAATAATGAACTCTCTGGTCCTGTTGTAGCAACCTACTTAGCTAAATGGATTGCTAGCTTACCTCATAGACACTATACATACCGCGTCGTCATTATTCCTGAAACGATCGGCTCTATCGCCTATTTAAGTACATGCCATGAACAGCTAAAGCAGCATGTCATAGCTGGCTTCAACTTATCTTGCATGGGGGATGATCGAAGCTATTCCTACTTACCTTCACGTAAAGAAAATACATTAGCAGATAAAGCAGCGCTGCATGTGCTGAAACACCATCATCCTGATTACAAAAGTTACTCTTATTTAGACAGAGGCTCAGATGAGCGCCAATATTGCAGTCCAGGTATTGATTTACCTGTTTGTTCTGTGATGAGAACCAAGTATGGCGAATACCCCGAATACCATACATCTCTTGATGATTTAGGTTTAGTTACTCCGTCAGGTTTAGCGGGTAGCTATGAGGTTATGCAAAAAGTCATCAAAGCACTAGAGCACAACGAGATACTACAAGCTGTACTACCTTGCGAGCCACAATTGGGCAAAAGAGGCCTCTACGCTCTAATCAGCACTAAAGAATCTGGAGCCTTAGTTGCCAATCAAATGAACTTACTCGCCTACTGCGATGGCACAATGGATTTAATTGATATCGCAAATAAAATTAAAGTCCCCATCCATGAACTTACCGATATCATACAAAAACTTAAAGATCATCAACTCATCAAGAGCACTAGATATGACGCGTATACCTCATGAATTACAACAGCTAAGGTATCATTTAAATGATCCAGTGAGTGAAATGCTCTTTGTGCATTCAGGCGTCACCAAAGTACGCAATTATGTAACTGAGCCTCTTAATACAAAAAAGCCTGATGCCTTTTTATCTGCGCACGTGAAACTACTTCAATCCCTTGCTGATGAAAGAGTTTTAGTCTTTCCAACTTTTAATTATCAATTCTTTAAATCTGGAACATTTGATGTGAACCATTCAGCATCTGAGATCGGTTTACTCAGTGAGTATGCCAGACAGCATTATGCAAAGTGGCGATCCTTTGATCCTGTTTTTACTTTCAGTGGGCAGAAACTTTGTGCGGATACATGGCTCATACCCCGAGAGATCGTTCGGCCTTTTGGATTAGGCAGCTCTTTTGATATGCTAGTGCAGCAAAAAGCACAAATTCTTTTTTATGGCTGCGATCTTGCTTCAGGTACCCTAATTCATCAAGCAGAAGCTTTAATAAACATACCTTATCGCTATCAGAAAACATTCCGAGGCTCTTACCGCTCGCACGACAAAGTATTTGATATTCAATTCACGTCACATTTTTGGCCTTGGGGTACCTCTTTAAGTTATGATTGGGATCAGCTGAAACTTGATTTAATCAATGCACGCCTACTGCACGTGATCAAAAACTCATGCAGCGTTATTCGTGCTGATTTATATATAGAATTCTTGCTAGAAAAGCTTCAAGCGGATCCTCTATCACTGCTCAGTCAAAAATCAAGAATTTGGGTTGAAGATAAGTTACAAGCATTAGGAAGACCCTTTCAGCAAAGTGACTTTGAAATCCTAACCATGGCATAAGGTATAAGACATAGATTTGTAACATCCGCAATAAAAAACACCGACTTCAATGAAGTCGGTGTTTTTGTGTAAGACTGAGCTGTCTAAAGATTAGTCAATAATCTTAGCTACAACACCAGCACCTACTGTACGGCCACCTTCACGGATAGCGAAACGTAGACCTTCGTCCATCGCGATTGGGCAGATAAGCTCTACAACCATCTTGATGTTGTCACCAGGCATAACCATTTCAACGCCAGCTGGTAGTTCAATCGTACCTGTTACGTCAGTTGTACGGAAGTAGAACTGTGGACGGTAACCTTTAAAGAATGGAGTATGACGTCCACCTTCTTCTTTAGAAAGAACATAAACTTCTGACTCAAACTTAGTATGAGGAGTGATAGAACCAGGCTTAGCCAAGACTTGACCACGCTGAACGTCTTCACGCTTAACACCACGTAGAAGTACACCACAGTTCTCACCCGCACGACCTTCGTCAAGAAGCTTACGGAACATTTCAACACCAGTACATGTTGTTGTTGTTGTGTCTTTGATACCAACGATTTCAACGTCATCACCAACGCGGACTAGACCACGCTCAACACGACCTGTTACAACAGTACCACGACCTTGGATTGAGAAAACATCTTCAATTGGAAGAATGAAATCACGATCGATATCACGCTCTGGCTCTGGGATGTATGAATCTAGCGCGTCAGCTAGTTCAATGATCTTGTCTTCCCACTCTTTCTCGCCTTCTAGTGCTTTAAGAGCTGAACCTTGGATAACTGGTAAGTCGTCACCTGGGAATTCGTACTCAGAAAGAAGTTCACGAACTTCCATTTCAACAAGTTCTAGCAACTCTTCATCGTCAACCATGTCACACTTGTTCATGAAGACAACGATGTAAGGAACACCAACCTGACGTGAAAGTAGGATGTGCTCACGAGTTTGTGGCATAGGACCATCAGTTGAAGCAACAACTAAGATAGCACCGTCCATCTGAGCAGCACCTGTGATCATGTTCTTCACATAGTCAGC
>DDNL01000086.1:0-2088 GCA_002341165.1 Shewanellaceae bacterium UBA2521 | reverse complement strand
CCTGTGATCATGTTTTTAACATAATCCGCGTGACCTGGGCAGTCTACGTGTGCATAGTGACGTGTAGGTGTATCGTACTCAACGTGTGAAGTAGAGATAGTAATACCACGCGCACGCTCTTCAGGTGCGTTATCGATTGCAGCAAAGTCTTTCGCTTCACCACCGTTAACTTTTGCTAAAACGTTTGTAATAGCAGCAGTTAGAGTTGTTTTACCATGGTCAACGTGACCGATCGTTCCCACGTTTACATGGGGTTTGGTACGTTCAAATTTTTCTTTAGACACGATCTTTTCCTTTTATCAAAAAAGCTAGTAGCTATAGCATAGTACTAGCATATTAACAAAACTAGTTAGCTTCAATAATTGCTTGTGCAATATTTTGTGGTGCTTCGTTATATTTCAAAAATTCCATTGAGTATGAAGCACGACCTTGGGTTGCTGAACGCAGGTCAGTTGCATAACCGAACATTTCAGACAATGGTACTTGTGCACGTACTAGTTTGATACCTGCTACACCATCATCCATACCTTCGATCAAACCACGACGACGGTTCAAGTCACCAACTACATCTCCCATATAGTCTTCCGGCGTTGTTACCTCAACCTTCATAACAGGTTCGAGTAAAACAGGGCTTGCTTCTAGAGCACCCTTTTTAAACGCCATAGAGCCCGCAATCTTAAATGCCATTTCGTTAGAATCAACATCATGATACGAACCATCAAACAAAGTTGCTTTAACATTTAATACTGGGAATCCAGCAAGCACACCTTGTTCCATCTGCTCAACGATACCTTTTTCGACAGCTGGAATATATTCACGAGGAACAACACCACCGACAATTTCGTTGACAAATTCAAAGTTGTTTTCTGTCTCTTCAGGTAAAGGTTCTAACTTCAACCAAACATGACCGTATTGACCACGACCACCTGACTGACGCACAAACTTACCTTCAATCTCAACACCACTACGGATCGTTTCACGGTAAGCAACCTGTGGTTTACCCACGTTACACTCAACGCTAAACTCACGACGCATACGGTCGATGATGATATCAAGGTGAAGCTCACCCATACCAGCGATCAAGGTTTGACCTGATTCTTCATCAGTCTCAACACGGAAAGAAGGATCTTCTGCAGCTAGCTTACCTAGTGCAATACCCATTTTT
Organism: Shewanellaceae bacterium UBA2521; assembly: GCA_002341165.1. GTDB lineage: Bacteria > Pseudomonadota > Gammaproteobacteria > Enterobacterales > Shewanellaceae > UBA2521. The sequence continues at coordinate 923 of DDNL01000086.1, read as the reverse complement.
TCTTGATCAGCTTTTGATTTAGGTTCAACAGCAATTTGAATCACTGGCTCTGGGAATTCCATGCGCTCTAAGACAACTTTGTTGTCAATATCACACAAAGTGTCACCTGTAGTGACTGTTTTCAGACCAATAACTGCTGCAATATCACCTGCGCGTACTTCTTTGATTTCTTTACGGTCATTCGAGTGCATTTGTACCATACGGCCAACACGCTCACGCTTCTGCTTCACAGAGTTGTAAACAGCAGAGCCAGAGTTCAATGTACCAGAATAAACACGTACGAAAGTTAAAGTACCCACAAATGGGTCTGTTGCAATCTTAAACGCTAATGAGGCAAAAGGCGCATTGTCATCTGCATGACGTCTTACTTCTTGACCATCATCGTCTTCACCTTTAATGGCTTCAACTTGGTTTGGTGCAGGTAGATATTCAATGACAGCATCTAATACAGCTTGAACACCTTTATTTTTAAAGGCTGAACCACATGTAGCAAGAACAATTTCATTCGCTAATGTACGTTGACGCAGGCCTGCTTTGATTTCTTCTTCTGACAGCTCACCTTCTTCAAGGTATTTTTCCATCAGATCTTCAGAAGCTTCAGCTGCTGCTTCAACCATATTCATGCGCCACTCTTCAGCTAGGTCGAGCATGTCGGCAGGAATATCTTCATAGGTAAATGTTGTACCTTGATCAGCTTCAGACCAGTTGATCTTCTTCATCTTAACTAAGTCAATGACGCCTGCGAATTCATCTTCAGCACCAATGTTAAGTTGAATCGGTACACAGTTTGCACCTAAGCGATTCTTGATTTGCTCAACAACACGCAAAAAGTCAGCACCAGCACGGTCCATCTTATTGACGAAAACCATACGAGGTACTTGATACTTATCTGCTTGACGCCATACTGTTTCAGACTGAGGTTC
>DDNL01000075.1 GCA_002341165.1 Shewanellaceae bacterium UBA2521 | reverse complement strand
CGTACCTATATCTTTGTGATTAGTGGTAAGCACCCAGCGCATGAAACCCGAAGCAGGCCCATGATCTTCATGTGCATCGTGTTGACTTAAAGTGTCTACTCCTGTTGTTGCAGTCACAATAATATCTCCCTATTATTTCTTTGGATGAGCGGCAACATCCGCTGGTTGAATTACATCACCTGTTTTGTTACTCCAAGCATTCCGCTCATAGGTAACAACAGCTGCAATTTCTTTAGGTGTCAACTGGTTAGAAAACGCAGCCATGGCTGTACCTGTTTTCCCGTTGACAACGATATCGATGTGCCCTTTGATATCTTTATTGACCATCTCACTACCATCTAACGCAGGGAAAATACCTTCTAAACCCGCGCCATTGACTTGGTGACAAGCCGCACAACGTACATTATATGTACTCTCACCCAAGGTCATGAGCTCGCCCATCGATAATGTTTCTTGCGCTCCGGCATCAGCTTTGGCCTGTGCTTGCTTCATCTCTAACTTGGCATTATAAAGCCAATCATCAAAGTCACCTTCTTCTAAAGCATGCACTTCAATCGGCATAAAACCATGCTCTTTACCACAAAGCTCAGTACATTTACCGCGATACACCCCAGGCTTATCAATTTTGGTCCATGCCTCATTGATAAAACCAGGTAAAGCATCTTTTTTCACTGCAAAATCAGGCACCCACCAAGAATGGATCACATCATCTGAAGTCATTAAAAACCTAACTTTACGGTTTGTTGGTAAAATCAAAGGTTTATCAACCTCAATGAGATAATTCTCTCCTTTCTCTTGATCACCATAAATTTCTTCTCTTGGTGTAGAAAGTAAGCTAAAAAAGCTTACGTCATGACCAAAATATTCATAATGCCACTTCCATTGAGAGCCTGTAATACGAATCGTTAGCTCCGCATCATCAGGGTTTTCCATAGCCAATAAGGTTTTGGTCGCGGGAACCGCCATAATGAGTAAGATCAGAAAAGGAATGATGGTCCAAGCAATTTCTGCTTTGACATTTTCATGAAAGTGATGCGCTACCGCACCTTTAGATTTACGATGCTTAAACATCGCGTAAAACATGACACCAAAAACAATCACTCCTATTGCGCAGCAAATATAGAAGATAGTCATATGTAAAAAATAAACTTGTTGACTGATTTGTGTTACGCCTTTTGTAAGGTTAAAAGACATATCTGCGGCTCGGGTCGAGACACTCATCATCAACGATAATAAGACAAAGTGCTTCACTCACGTTCTCCTTGTTTTCCATTGCATGCGCAATATCAACAACAAGAGTGTCACAGCACAACCTAGCTCCATGGTTACTCTATGATCGTGCACGATTAAAATATTCCATCATCGTAATCCTGCATGCTTCCAGTGGTCTAACCTACCTAATTTAAGTTTGAAAATCAAGTAATATAAACTATGCAAGTTCCGCCTTTAAAAATACAACAGAAAGCGGAAAAACTCTTGTTTTCTTTAAAAATTAGCTTTCTTACACAAGTATTTACAAAAGTACTAGACAATTGAGTTGGGTGCATTATGATCCTTTCTTTTAATCAAGCAGTTCACCTATGACTTCAACTCAATCAAAAAACATGTTGTATACACAACAGCTTAAAGAAAAACAGGTTGCCATTGAAAAAAAATTTGCAGCCTTTGCCCCGCCTCAGCTCGAAGTGTTTCCTTCGCCAGCCGAGCACTATCGATTACGTGCCGAATTTCGCGTGTGGCATGAAGGTGAAGATCTCTACTACATCATGTTTGATCCCGTCACCAAGGAAAAGTTTCGAGTCGATCAATTTGAGCCTGCAAGCCTGCTCATCAATCAATTGATGCCTAAGCTTTTAGCCCAGATCAAACATCAGCCTCTTTTGCGTTACAAGTTATTTCAAATTGATTTTTTATCGACCTTAAGCGGTGAAATATTGGTATCTTTGCTCTATCACAAACCTCTTGATGAAACATGGGAACAAGCAGCGACTGCGCTTAAACATGAGTTGAGTCAAGAGTTTCAGATCAACCTCATTGGTCGCTCACGCAAAAAGAAAATCTGTATTGAGAAAGACTATGTCATCGAGTCTCTGCCACTAAAGCATAAAACCTTGCATTACAAACAAGTCGAAAATAGTTTCACGCAGCCCAATGGTGCAGTGGCCATACAGATGCTGGAGTGGGCGATAGATGTCACGCAAAACAGTGAAGGTGATCTGCTTGAACTCTATTGCGGCAATGGTAACTTTTCTATCGCCTTAGCGGATAATTTTCGTCGAGTATTAGCTACAGAAATATCCAAATCATCCGTAGCTTGTGCGCAATACAATATTGCTCGAAATCAAACAGAGCAGGTACAAGTCATACGCCTCTCTGCTGAAGAGTTTACTCAGGCATTAAATAAAGAGCGTGCGTTTAAACGTCTTGAAGGCATTGATCTAGAGGGCTACGACTGCAATACCATTTTGGTTGATCCACCACGTGCAGGTCTGGATGAAGCCACCACAAAAATGCTACAAGGCTACGAGCGTATTCTCTATATTTCTTGTAATCCCGATACACTAGAGCAAAACTTGCAACAGCTAACTACCACACATCGTATCACTCGCTTTGCACTTTTTGATCAATTTCCTTACACCCATCATACCGAGATAGGTGTATTTTTAGAGAAGCAATAACCTGCATACAACTTAAGCCTTGCAAGATATGAGATCAGATGATCTAGCTAACAGGCTCTGCATCAAGATGCTGGGGTTCAATGGCGTCTAACCAACCCCATTGATCCACAGTTTCGCCGTTGAATAAGCCAAAAAAGGCTTTTTGCATATGCCTTGTGATAGGACCTGGCTTACCGGTGCCCACTTCTAAACCATCGATGTGACACACAGGTACAATCTCAGCTGCTGTACCTGTCATCATGACTTCATCTGCAAGATAGAGCGACTCACGCGGTAGAGCTTGCTCAACCACTTTATAACCGAGCGATTCAGCCAACTGAAACACCGTATCACGTGTAATGCCAGGCAAAATTGCAGCTGTCGCAGGAGGTGTATACAAGATACCGCCTTTGACCACAAAAATATTTTCACCTGAGCCTTCTGAGAGCTGACCTTGTATATCTAAAGCTATCCCTTCATCATAACCATGACGCCTTGCTTCTTCTGCAATCAATTGACTCGACAAATAATGACCACCTGCTTTCGCGGCAGTAGGCATAGTATTAGGTGCCAAGCGCTGCCATGATGATACTTGCGCTTTCACGCCTTGCTCTAAGCTGCCTTCTCCTAAGTAAGCACCCCAAGGAAAAGCTGCAACCATGACCTCAGCTATAGATCCAACAGGAGGTTTGACGCCTGCGCCAACATCACCCATAAAAATAAGAGGTCGAATATACGCACCTTCTGTGAGCTTATTCTCAAGCACAATATTTTTACAAGCATTCATGATATCCATTTGTGAAAATGGAATAGGCATACGATATATTTTTGCAGAATCAAATAAACGTTGAACGTGCTCAGGTAAACGAAAAATAGCACTGCCTTGAGGGGTTTTATATACACGAATTCCCTCAAAAACAGAAGAGCCATAATGTAGAGCGTGAGACATCACATGCACTTTTGCATCTTGCCAAGGTACACAAGAACCATTAAACCAAATATATTCGGCTTTTTTTACTGACATAAAATTATCCTTTTTCATGTGAAGATTGAACATAATTCCATTTTAACTACCTAGAATCAAGCCTTTTATGTAACAAGTACAACCACTAGAATAGTGATGCGTTACTTTCTACCTTAAAAACCATACTCATTAAGGAGTATTCTATGACGTTTGCCACCATTATTAGTCGCGCTCGTGACGGCATGCACGCACCTGAAGTGAAAGTTGAAATACATTTAAGCAACGGTTTGCCGGCTTTTAACTTAGTCGGCTTACCTGAAACGTCAGTTAAAGAATCTAAAGAGCGTGTACGCAGCGCGCTGCTCCATTCAGGGTTTGAGTTTCCCATGCGCAGACTTACGGTCAATCTTGCTCCAGCCGATTTACCTAAACAAGGTGGCCGTTATGATTTACCCATTGCAGTAGGTATTCTCATTGCTTCACAACAATTGCCCGCTCATGCAGCAGAGGGAAAAGAATTTGTCGGTGAGCTGGGCTTATCAGGCGAAGTACGCGCCTGCCAAGGTCTCTTACCTGTAATTATTGCCACCGCACGCACTGAAAGAGTCTTGGTGATGCCCTTTGAAAATGGTCAAGATAATCACATGGCCGACTACCCTAAAGTCGCCTTGGCGAAAAACTTATGTGAAATCAGTGCTTATTTACATCATCAAGCCACATTGCCCGCCTACCCCGACACCGACCTCTATGCCGAGCAAGACCCCACACCTTATATCAAAATGGAAGATATTATAGGTCAAGTGCAAGCCAAAAAAGCGGTTGAGATTGCCGCAGCAGGAGGACACAACCTCTTAATGCTTGGCCCTCCAGGAACAGGAAAAACAATGTTGGCGCACGCCATGCCACACCTCATCCCTTCGATGACGCAAGCTCAAGCTTTAGAAGTGGCAACCTTACATGCAATTTCAGGAGTTGAACGCCCACAAGCTGACTTTTTAGTACGACCTTATCGCAGTCCGCATCATACTTGCTCGGCCGCATCATTGGTCGGAGGCGGCACTTTACCTCAACCAGGAGAAATATCATTGGCGCACTTAGGTCTCTTATTTCTTGATGAGCTGCCTGAATTTCCGCGTAAAATTTTAGACTGTCTACGTGAGCCATTAGAAACAGGAGAAGTGATGATTTCGCGCGCTCGATCCAAGTGCTGCTTCCCTGCCCGCTTTCAGTTAGTCGGTGCGATGAACCCAAGTCCTTGTGGGCATCATGATCAACAAAGTCGCACCAGCTTAGAACAAATAAGACGTTACTTAAACCGCTTATCAGGGCCACTGCTTGATCGCTTTGATCTCTCTGTGGATGTGCCTAAGTTGCCTATTGGCGCTTTAACTGAAAAACCAAAGCATGTAGAAACCACAGCAAGCATTCGTCAAAGAGTGTGTGAAACCCGGGCCCATCAACTCGAACGGCAAGGCTGTCTCAATAGCGATCTATCTGGTCGCTTAATCACGCAGTATCAATTTTTTTCTCTTGCCGATTTGCAGTTTTTAGAACAAACCGTGGAAAAACTAAAACTGTCGGTACGGAGCTATCATCGTATTCAACGGGTTGCGCTGACTATTGCAGACTTAGAAGGTGCGCCTCAAGTTGAGCGGCGTCATATCGCTCAGGCATTAGGATATCGTGCCATCGATAAACTCATGCACGCACTACAGCAAAACTAAAATCAGCATAACAAGAAGATTTTACCTCGCATTCTATACCTCATATCTTGTTATGCTGTTAAAGAAAAAGTCACAGGGCCATCGTTTACCAAATGCACTTGCATGTCCGCACCAAATGCACCTGTTGCCAGATCTATCTTTTGATCAGAACACAAACGCACAAATTCTTGATACAGATGCTGTGCTTGTTCAGGTGGAGCAGCTTGAGAAAAACTTGGACGCAAACCTTTTTGTGTATCGGCAGCCAAAGTAAATTGTGATACGATCAGAAGTTGACCTTGCACTTGCTGTACGTTTTGATTCATTTTACCTTGCTCATCTTCAAACACACGATAATGTAATACTTTGTGTACTAACTTTTGTGCTTGCTCAAGCGTGTCGTTTTTTTCTACACCCAAAAAAACCAACAGACCTTGTTGAATGCTGCCTATGGTTTCTTGATCGACTTCGACATGTGCTTGGCGAACGCGTTGAATCAATGCAATCATATTTATCCTTTCAATCAAAAGTGATGAGACACCATGATAACGGATATTAAGCATGAATCTACTTTTGTTTTCGATTTGAGATCAAAGCATCGATATCAAAAAAAGAAAATATAAAAAAGACAAAACATCTATCATCGCAAATAATAAAGAATATAACTCAGCAAGATGTATCAGGCTTGAGTTGAAACTCAACACATAGATCGCAAGGAGACTTCAATGAAAAAGCAACTCTCGTACATAAGCTTCGTTATCTATTTACTGCTGTCTTTCTGTGCTCATGCAAACAGCTCAAGTGAATTAAAATTGCGCCAAGTTGCTTCAAATCAAGTATGCATGATGAATGATACCTTATTCGAAGGGGAACAAATCAAAGTCACCTTAGATAACAAAGATTATTATGGTTGCTGCGCTATGTGCAAAAATCATCTCAAGCGAGATAAAAAAATACGCCAAGCGTATGATCCTTTAAGTGGCAAACAAGTAGATAAAGCCAAAGCAATTATAGGTATAGACAAGAAAGGTAATGCCTATTATTTTGAAAATGAAAAAAACCTGAAAGCATATCGATTGCCTATTCTTAAAGAAAACAGATAACCTTAATTTCAGTTTCAAACTATTTTCAATTCTGACCTCTATAGCGTACACACAATATAGAGATCTTTTTTTCACTTTACATCATATTGAACAAGGTAAAGTGAATCTATTTTTTAATGGCGATACACTCACTTTTTCATCAAGAAAAAGTATAATGGTTATATCTTTTTATGCTCGCAACCTTTTAAATTTGAATCGTATACAGCATTTCCTTTGACGTGAAAACCAACTCGTCCAACAAAGAAACTCTGTCTCACATATTCAACAACAATATTAGATAAACCTACGATACAACGATCACCTTCTACAGCATTATCAATTGCATTTTCAATCGTCGCAACACCTAAAGGAAGCAGAACAACAGGAATATAATCATCGCCTTCAACTTGCTCACCGGTTATAAGAGCACCTGAATTTAAATTAATATTTCGATTACTCGCAACGGTTAAATCTGCAATGCGATGAGCACAACCAGAAAGAAAAACACAAAGTAAACAAAGAGCAGAAACTAATTTTTTCACTATAATAGCCTTATTTTATGAGAATAAAAAAGCGGAATATAACATAAAAAAGTGTAATACAAGCAAAAACACCAAAAATAAAATCTTGTAAAAAATAAAGTAAATAATTAGTGCTTTTAATAATAACATAATGTGAAAACCTGTTTACTAAGCATATAAATCAAGCTATTTAGCCTCTCATTGTACTCCTTTTGCGCACAAACCAACCTGATAATAAATGAAATCCACTGCGATTGACGCAAATTTATAAACATATGTAGCAGATCATCGATCGAGCAAAGTAAATTTTTTTTGCCTCTTTGTTTTTCTAGTACTACTTTTTTATAGAAAATTAATCGACTATCACTTAAGGCTAAAATATGAAACCGGTATTTGTCATTAACTTAGACACATCTCAAAAACGTCTAGTACGTTTTCAGCAAGAAGCCAACCGTGTGAACCTTGAATTTGAGCGTATTTCCGCTGTTGCAGGTAGCACACTCTCGAAAAAAGAAATCGAAAACATTTACCCATCAACGCAGATACGCAAGCATTTTCGGCAAGCATTAAATGCCGGCGAACTAGGTTGTTTTCTAAGTCACATAAAATGCTGGCAAAAAGTTGTGGATGATAAACTTGATTACGCCATGATCTTAGAAGATGATATTGGGATTCATCCTGATACGCAACGCTTTGCGACAGAGGCTGGACGACACTGTCAACACTGGGACTTAATTCAGCTTAATAACCGAGATACACAAGACACTAAGATACATGATACTTTGCGCATCTTAGACGACTATGCCTTAACACTACAGACTAAATTCTCTATCGGCGCCGTAGGGTATCTTGTTTCTTATGCTGGTGCTCAAAAGCTCCTACAAAACGCTTTTCCCATTAAATACCCTGTCGATCATTACTTCAGGCATTGGTTCTCAAGTGGCGTGCGTGGATTCTGTGTCAACACAAACTTTATCTATCCCCTGCGAGAAGAAGTCAGTGAAATTGGATACTATCTCGATAAAAGTATTGTGCTTTCGCCTAAAATAAAACGACTTTGGCTACGCTACAAATTAAGCTATAACCTTTGGAAACATCAACATATTTTATGGGATGCATGGTCACACATTACAGAGTCTGTACAGCAAGCCACTAACACGCCTCAAACATCTTAAATAAGCCAACAACTACTTCTACTGCAACACAGTGATTTTTGCTTGTACTGTGCTGCGTCATCTTGATATATAACACTACTCAAGCATAATCCATAGTTGAAGATAAATAGATTGGAAAAATAGAAAGCATGACTATTATACCTTTATACATAATTATATCGTGCTGTCTTTAATTTTTTCGACCGAAACAGTCGATGTGCTTAAAAGCCTAATGAAAACAAAGCTACATAGCATAAGTAAAGTAATACTTAAACCATAATAAAACTTTATATCTTCCTGAATTAAACTTAATGCTCCACTAATCATAGCTGGAATAGCCATTTGAACAGCTCCTAATATTGCCGTTGCCGAACCTAAATCTTTTTTGATTTCACTTAATGCCAATGCATTTGCAGGTCCCATCATAAAAGCAAAACCTATACTGAGCATGTAAATAGGAATTATATATGATACGACGCTCGTTGAAGTGAAGCATAGAGACATCACCACACCACTCACCATCATTAAAACTAATCCTATATGAAGCATTGTGTGGCTCGATATATTCTCCATTAACCTATGATTTAATAAATTAGCTATGATTATTATCACCGCGTTACTTCCAAAAAGTAGACTAAATTGCACCGGTGTAATACCACTTTGATTAATGAGAATATCCGGAGATAGAGCGACATGAGATAATATTAAACTCAAAGCACTACTGCATGTAAAACCATAAACAATATAACTTTTATATTTAAGTAAAGGCAATAAAGGCGGTAATCTCGACTGAGATTTTTGCTGTAAACTTTCAGGCATTTTAAACAATACAATGATAAAGCCAAAACATCCAAATATACACAACAAAGCAAAATTCTCTCTCCAAGAATAATAGGATAAAATCAAGCTACCCAGAATCGGAGCTAAAGAAGGTACAATATTCAAAGAAGCATTTAAAAGAGAAAAGTATCTTGCTGCTTCTTGCCCTTCAAAGCAATCGCGTATAGTAACAAATGCTGTTAAAGCAATGGCCGCTGCGCCTATGCCTTGAACACCTCGTAAAAAAATAAAAGACTCAAATTGTTCACAGTAAAATAAAAGAAAAGAACTCAAGCCGTATATAAATAATCCTATTAATGCTACAGGTCTACGACCAACTCGATCAGATAACCAGCCCCAAAAAATCTGAAATAGACCTAATGAAAACAAATAAACACTTAAGGAAAGTGCCATATCGTGATGAAAAAAATTAGACATCTCTATAAAAGATGCAATATACAGATCAATGCCCAAAGGACCGAACAAAACGAGAAACATTGAAAAAAAAGCACTCGTTTTTTTAATACGCTTACAGTCGTTCATAACCTTCCTTAATTTTAGAAATTTAAACACTCAAAGTTAAAGCCAATTTTACTTAATTTTTGTTTTACATAATCTTCCGTATTCTTATACCCTGGAATCTGCACATCGCAGTGAGCGTGTGTCAAAAATGCCATTGAAACTCTAGACGTTTGCTGATGTGAATGAGGGTTTAATACTCTGTGCACATTAGATGGAAAGTGTGAGTCTGTAATAGCTTCTAGCGTTTCGCCACTATTAACAATTAAATAGGGTTTATCGCAAGGCACATTAAGCCACTTTCCCTTTCTATCTTTGCTTTGAATCATTGCATCATTGTTTGTGAGCAATAATGTTATAAAGTTTATGTCTTTATGCGCAGCGCAAATAAACTTAGAAACACAAGGATTTTTTTGTAGATAATGATTAACACGTAAACAGGTTTTTTTTGCTTGATTGATCATGTCATAAAATGATCTATTATCTGATTTAAATACCTTCTGAGGTGTGATCTCATCTAAAGCTTGGCAACATATTAATGCAACGCTCATCATTTGCTGCTGTAATATATTATGATTACAGCTTATTTCTGCTGGTAATCTCTCAGAGTAAAAATGTGCTAATTCTTTCAAGTCTCTTTCAACTTGCTCGGACTCTAAACATTTTTCTACCGAACATGGAGGAATATAGCCTTCATCTTTTAAACCTTTAAAATCATATTTATGTTTATCATTTGATGCAAAAAATTGAGACCACTCATGTTGTACTTTTTTGTACAGCATAAGATCAATACCATGGTTATCTATGATGGCTATACCGTGCTCTTTAAAAGACTTATAAAATTCATAGCTAAAATCCTTATCTTCAAAATTGATGACTTTCATTCTTGTACCTTTATTGTTGTTTGATCTGTATAGATGATTTGATCTTTTGATGAAAATCTGTACTACATCTGCAAACAACTCAAAGTCGAGCAATCAAAAATGAATATTCCATCATGATAAGAATAAAAAGAAAAAGACGATATATTGAAAAATAAAATATTGATACTCTCTTTACCTCAACAAGCAAAGTGAACAAAGCTGCTTCTTTTTTTAACTTTAGCTGGATACTTTTTATTGATGAGCTCTTTGATTTATATTTAACCAAGTAAAATATAACCACCTCTTGCAAGCACAAATTTATTTTTATCAAAAAATAAACAATAACACAACAAAAAGCAACAAAAAAACAAACAAAAAACATACAAAACGGAGGCAAAAAAAGAAAACATAGAACACTTTGTTTGTTGATCTCTGTACTCACGGGAGTGAGGTAGAAAGCAACGAACAAAAACAGCGCATCTTCAACGAAGTATTACTAGGTATCCATAACCGACTTAACAAAGATTTTATTTATTAAATTTTAACTGGATGTCTTGTATGTTTCTTTTTTACTTATTTTTCATGAGTATTTGGTGTTTTTTTTTATTTGCGATGTTACATTATGGCTTCAACATAATTTCTCTTTAGTGTTCACAAGCCAAAAACAGGATCTTATGTCAACTTTTCTCGCTCACATACATCAAACAGATCAACAAACCGTCGAGCAGCATTTAACTCAAGTTGCATCGCTCTGCTCTCAACTCGCAAATAAAATCAACACACCTCTCGCTGGATCTTTAATCGGCTTAATGCATGATTTTGGTAAATACAGCAGAGCATTTCAAAATTATATTCAGTCAGCAGAGGGGCTTTTAGATCCCGATCGAGACGAAGATAGTTATATTGACCCTAAAGCAGCAAAGGGTAAAATAGATCATTCTACCGCCGGCGCTCAGTGGATTTTTAAAGCCTATGGTGCTTATTTAAAACAAAATCCATTACCTCAAAATGAAATGCAACAAGCTTTTACTGTGGTCCAAATTTTATCGACTTGTGTTGCGTCTCACCACAGTGGTTTAATCGATGCTTTAGGCTCTTCAGCCGATTCAGGTGGTTTCAGGTTAAGAATAAAAAAAGCAGACAATCTGACTCACATCACAGAGTGTACATCCAATGCTGATCAATCAGTTCTTAAGCAAGCTCAAAACTTAATCACCCAAGGAGCTCTTGAGCAATCTCTTGAACAAGTAAAGGCCATCACGCAAGAGCTACAACAGGGTTATTCTATAAGTAAAACCAGTCAAGCTTTTTATATAGGTATGTATACTAAGTTTTTATTCAGCTGCTTAATTGAAGCTGATCGCTTTGATAGTGCTTGCTTTGCCGAGCCTGAATACGCCAAGCACCCACCTTTTTCTTCAACCAACTGGACGAGTCTATGTGATGCACTTGAAGTGACTTTATCAAGGTTTACAGCCGATTCACCCATGAATAAAATTCGAGCACATATTGCCAGACAATGTCAGCAGAAAGCTGATGATTCACAAGGTATCTATAGTTTGACTGTGCCCACAGGCGGAGGCAAAACATTAGCAAGTTTACGTTATGCCTTGCATCATGCAGCAAAACACCAATTAGATCGCATCATTTATATTATTCCATATACCTCTATTATTGAACAAAATGCAGAAGCGATACGTCAGGCACTTCCTGAATATCAGGATTTAATTTTTGAACATCATTCTAATTTAGATCCTGAACAAAAATCATGGCGGAGTAAAATTGTAGGAGAAAGCTGGCAAGCACCGATTATACTCACCACGATGGTGCAATTTTTAGAAACTTTATTTAAACACAATACAAAGAATGCCAGACGCTTGCACCAATTAAGTCGTAGTGTACTCATCTTTGATGAAATTCAAACTTTACCTATTCCGTGCGTTCATTTGTTTTGCAATGCTATCAACTTTTTGAGTTTACATGCACGTACTACATCAATTCTATGCACAGCAACGCAACCACTTTTACATCAACTTGAGCACCCAGAATGGGGACAATTGCATCTAAAAGAAGATTTAATGGGTGATCAGAATGCAATTCAAAAATTATTTGATGATTTAAAACGTGTTCAAGTGATCGATCAAACTCGAATTGGCGGTTGGTCAAAAGAAGATATTGTAGATCTTATCCAGCAGCAGATGGAAACACGTACAAGCTGCTTGGTGATCACCAATACCAAAGCGTGGGCAAAAGATATTTTTATTGCTGCTCAAAATATGTATGAAGCAGACTCTATTTTCCACTTAAGCACATCGATGTGCGCACAACATAGAAAGCAGATCTTCCAGCAGATTAAACAACGCTTACAAGATAAGTTGCCTGTTTTATGTATCAGCACCCAGCTTATTGAAGCAGGGGTTGACTTAGACTTTGATACGGTGATTCGTTTTTTAGCAGGGCTTGACTCTATTGCACAAGCAGCAGGTCGTTGCAATCGTCATGGTCAACGCAGTCAAGGTGAGGTGTATATTATTAATCCTGATCAAGAATCACTAACACAATTAAAAGAGATTCGAATAGGTCAAGAGCAAACTCAGCGTATTTTGCATGAATGCAAAGGTCAAAACTTGCTCGAACCGCATGTCATGCAGCGTTACTTTGATTACGCCTTCTTTGCTAGAAAAGATGAAATGTTTTATAAAATTAATGATCCTCAATCGAGCTTGTTAAATTTACTGAGCGAGAATCAGGGGCATAATCAACACAACACATTACCTTCCACATTAAAGCAATCTTTCATGACCGCAGGTAAGTTTTTTAATGTGATTGATGCACCAACACAGGCTGTGATTGTACCTTATCAAGAAGGTGCCGAACTCATTATTCAATTATGCCAGCTTGATTTTAAATCTAATCCGAGCGTATATCGTGATCTGCTACATCAAGCACAGCAATACAGTATTAACGTTTTTCCATTCATGCTCGATGAGCTCTTAAAAAAGGGTGCAATACAAGCACTAAGCAAGCATCAACAAGACTTATCAAGTATTTATTATCTTGAAAAAAATTTTTACGATTCACAATTTGGGCTAAGCAGTGAAGGTTGTAGTGTGCAGTCCTCTTATATTATTTAAATCTCGTTTTACAGGAGCTCTTATGCGCAATCAAATTACTTTTAGGTTATGGGGCAAGTATGCTTTATTTACCGACCCTGTAACCAAAGTAGGCGGAGAAAAATTTACCTATCAGCTACCCACCTACGAAGCTATAAAAGGTGTGCTCAAATCGATTTATTGGAAACCAACGATTACATGGTACGTTGATAAAGTCAGAGTCATGAAGCCACTGAGAACTCAAAATAAAGGTGTTAAGCCTCTCAACACCAAAGATTTTAAATCAACACATACCCTCTCTTATTACACTTTTTTGCATGACGTAGAGTACCAAGTGCAAGCACACTTTGAATGGAATCTACATCGTCCTGAATTGGCGCATGATCGCAATGATCGCAAACATTTTGAAATGGCTAAAAGAGCTTTAAATCGAGGAGGACGACAAGATATTTTTCTTGGCGTGCGTGACTGTCAGGCTTACGTAGAGCCTTGTGAATGGGGCATAGACCAAGGCGAATATGATGATCTAGATGAACTGAGCTTTGGCTTGATGTTTCATGGTTTTGACTATCCAGATGAAACAGGTACCCATCAATTACAGGCGCGCTTTTGGCGACCGGTTATGCAACAAGGTGTGATTCATTTTCCAAAGCCAGAAGCTTTTAATGGCACTTCCCCCAATTTAGTGAAGCGTTTTATTCGAGACATGCAACCGAAAGCCTTTGAGCTCAATCAAAATTTTCAACCTATTGAAGACATGGAGGAGCTTGCATGAGCTGGATGCAAAAGCTGTATGAAACATATGAACAGGCACAAAACTTAACCCATCTTGCTCAGCAAGATCAAGTCATGCCCATTTGTCACTCTCCGCAAAATGCCCATATTGAAGTGGTCATCGATGGCAACGGTCAATTTATACGAGCCCAAGTTTTACAAAAAACGCAAATTATTTTACAAGCAACGGAAAGCTCTGCGAGTCGAGGTAATGGTATTGCACCACATGGATTAGCGGATAAGCTTCACTATGTTGCAGGAGATTATGAACAATACAAAGGGAAAAATAAGAAAAAGTTTTATTTCGATGCTTATCATCAACAACTCAAGAGTTGGTGCACATCTCCATACAGTCTGCCTTCTCTACAAGCGGTACTCAAATACATTGAAAGAAATTCGCTCATCCAAGATTTAGTACACTATAAAGTTCTCCATCTTACAGATGGTGCATTACAAAATAGCTGGACTTCGAAAGAAGAGAAGCCTGAATTATTTAAAGCATTACCTCCCACTTCTGAGCAAGGAGATGCTTTAATCTGTTGGATCATTGAGTCGCCTGATATACGTCAACCTAAAACATGGTTAGATACACAAGTACAAACATCTTGGGCAAATTATTACCTCTCTCTTAATGATCAACAAGATCTGTGTTTAATCAGTGGAGAGCAAGTCGGTATTGCTTTGAATCATCCTGCGAAATTACGCCATTCTGGCGATAAGGCAAAATTGGTGTCATCCAATGACAGTTCTGGCCTCACCTATCGAGGTCGTTTTATTAAAGCAGAGCAAGCCCAATCTATAGGTTTTGATGTCACTCAAAAAGCACATAATGCTTTAGCTTGGTTACTCAAGCGTCAAGGCTACCGTCAAGAGGATTATTATTTTGTTGCTTGGGCGGTGTCGGGCAAAGAGATTCCTCCAGCATTGGAGCTTGATAGCTTTTTTAATTTAGATACCGAAATCAAAGAAGATCTAGGCTCAGATTTAGGCGCCAGCTATGCTCAAGCTTTAAAAAAGTATATGAACGGTTACGTTGCAGAAAAAGCACTTAGCGTAGACGAAAGTGTCGTCATGATGGCCATTGACTCAGCCACACCAGGGCGCATGAGCATTTTGTATTATCAAGAAGTTTTTGCGCACGACTATGTAGCCAAAATTGAAAAGTGGCATCAAGAGTTTTGTTGGTGGCAACGACAATCGGATAAAGCCTATAGGTGGTTGCCTTCAGCTCCTGCACTATATCGTGTATGGGATGCAGTCTATGGCGATAAAGTTAAAAGTGCATCTTCATTAAAAAAACATACTCTCCAAAGGTTAATTCCCTGCATTGTTGCAGGTCAGCCATTACCTATCGATATCATGCACAATGCAGTCAAACGCGCCACCAATCGCGTTGCGTATAAAAAAGAAGACAAATGGTTATGGGAGCAAAATCTAGGTATTGCTTGTGCGCTTTATAACGGTTTTTGTCAACGGACACACCATTCAAATTTCAGAAAAGAAGGATATAACATGGCATTAGAAACAGACTATCATTCACGAGATTATCTATTCGGTCGCTTGCTGGCGATTGCCGATAATATTGAATCTTATACTTTATCACTTTCCAATGAGAACAGAGCTACCAACGCCGAACGCTTGATGCAACGTTTTGCGGATCAACCCAGTTCAACATGGCTTTCCATTTATAAAGCGCTTGACCCTTATATGCAAAGACTAAGAAGTAGAAAGCCTGCCTTTCTTCAGTCACGCACTAAGTTATTAGATGAGGTCATGAATGCATTTTTAACCACGGACTTTAACTCTGATCGCAAGCTAAGCGGTGAATTCTTATTAGGCTTTCATTGCCAACGTTTACAACTTTTTACTAAGCAGTCATCCACTGAAACTACAGATATCATAGAAGGTTAAACTTATGTCTTTAAGTAAAAAAATTGATTTTGCACTCTTAATTCAAGTGAACAATGCCAATCCAAATGGCGATCCACTCAATGGCAACCGTCCTCGTGTGGATTACGATGGTCATGGAGAAATCACCGATGTATGTTTAAAGCGTAAAATAAGAGATAGATTGGTTGAGCAAGGTCAATCTGTTCTCATTCAGTGTGATGAAAAGAAAATAGACGGCATGCCCAGTATTCGCGCACGTGCCGAGTCCTCTGATTTTGGTGTAGGTGTGGATGTATTTAATACCAAGAAAACCCAACCTGATGAGGCAATTAAAATTGTCTGTGAAAAATGGTTTGATGTACGCACCTTTGGACAAGTCTTTGCTTTTAAGAGCATCAAAAAAGATGAAGGAACAGGTGTATCTTTACCCATTCGAGGACCGGTTTCAATTCAATCTGCTTTCTCTCTAAAGCCTATAAGCATTACCAGTACCCAGATCACCAAAAGTGTAAGCGGTGAAGGCGATGGTAAAAAGAAAAGCTCAGATACAATGGGCATGAAGCATCGCGTCGATGCAGCAACCTACCTTACTTTTGGTGCTATTTCATCACAACTAGCAGAAAAAACAGGTTTTACTGATCAAGACGCCAAGGTTTTAAAAGATATTTTACCTAAAATGTTTGAGGGCGATGCATCATCGGCCAGACCAGAAGGTTCAATGTCTATATCTCATGTGATTTGGTGGGAGCATGACTCTAAATTAGGCCAATACTCCTCCGCTAAGGTACATCAAACTTTGCGTGATCATATAGAAAAAGAGTTACCTTTAGAGACTTCAGCACTGAATGATTCTTTACTGAAAGCTTTACCTAATCTGGAACCTGAAGTCCTAGAAGGATTTTAATATGAGCGCAAGACTTGTTCCTTTATCAGCCTTTATCAAAGCATATTACATTTTACATGAGTGCTTGAGTTAAAACTAAGGATACAAATAAGCCGTTTTTTATAATTTAATCGCACCTTATAATAGGTGCGATAATAGAAACTTGAAGTACCGCTCTTTAAAAATTTATCAAAACTTCATCGCACCTTACACAGGTGCGTGGATTGAAACCTATTTACCTGAGGATAACTCAGGATTTGTTAGGTCGCACCTTACACAGGTGCGTGGATTGAAACTTCTCATAGTATACGATGACATTTTTTTAAATCGTCGCACCTTATACAGGTGCGTGGATTGAAACCTACCAACTCGCTATGCTCAAACGTATCAATAGAGGTCGCACCTTACACAGGTGCGTGGATTGAAACATCGGTGTAAGCATTTGCTGCTGCCTCCGCACCAGTCGCACCTTACATAGGTGCGTGGATTGAAACCCATTTTTGGGACAAGAGTCCACTATTAAAGAAGTCGCACCTTACATAGGTGCGTGGATTGAAACTCTTTACTCCATTTAAAATGCTTCTTTAAAAAAGGTCGCACCTTACATAGGTGCGTGGATTGAAACTCTTTACTCCATTTAAAGTGCTTCCTTAAAAAAGGTCGCACCTTACATAGGTGCGTGGATTGAAACTTGATTTCGCTTTTTGCATTGCTTGGACGTTTGGTCGCACCTTACATAGGTGCGTGGATTGAAACACCGATTTTATCTGAATTGGCTTCCGCTAGCTCTGTCGCACCTTACATAGGTGCGTGGATTGAAACATGGTGCCTTATACGATCTGGTACGAAGGATACAGTCGCACCTTACATAGGTACGTGGATTGAAACTTCATCTGCCAAGCGATCAACATTAACACCACCGTCGCACCTTACACAGGTGCGTGGATTGAAACAACTATATCACACGATGATCTACGATGATGAGGTTGTCGCACCTTACACAGGTGCGTGGATTGAAACAAAGAATGCTTTAAATGAGAGTTGATCATACTTGGTCGCACCTTACACAGGTGCGTGGATTGAAACTAGTCGTTGCTGGCGAACATACTGCTCTTGCAAAGTCGCACCTTACACAGGTGCGTGGATTGAAACTTGCAACTTAAACAAGACCAATACCAAACACGGCGTCGCACCTTACACAGGTGCGTGGATTGAAACCTTTTATTACATTTTTATCAAGCTCTAAGTCAATTGTCGCACCTTACACAGGTGCGTGGATTGAAACTAATTCCTGATTGTCCCACACGTCAACAGGCATCGTCGCACCTTACACAGGTGCGTGGATTGAAACTCCAATTCTTCTGCCGTTTTGTTTTCGGGTGCTGGTCGCACCTTACACAGGTGCGT
>DDNL01000016.1 GCA_002341165.1 Shewanellaceae bacterium UBA2521 | reverse complement strand
TCGAATCCCCTAGGGGACGCCATTATTCAGCGATATCAATTTCTTCATCTCTTTGTAAAAAACTTACCATCCATATTTTTATACTAATCTAGTGTGCATCCTTTAGAGCTATAGCGCTAAGCGAAAATGGCATAATTGAGCGATTTTTATGCCGTGGCATTTATTGGAAATCAAATTTCTTTCTTGGAGGGAAGGGAGCTAGTCAGTAGTGATGTGTGATTTAATCTCCTGGCTTAGTAAGTGTTTGAGGTTCAATGCATAAAGGTTGGCAAATAGATCTACTTGGTCGATGATTATACGTAATTTTTGATGATAGGGATTTTGATATGTTAAAAAGCTTGTTTAGTGCAGCTGAAAAGAAAAGAGGTGTAATTCATGTACCTCTCAAGCATATTTATCCTGAGCAAAGAACGACCTTACATTAGAGCGTCTGCGACAAGATCACTGCCCTAAGTTATATGAGCAAAAATTACGAGCAATCTATGATGAGTACTTCTCTAGCCTTTGAACGCATTTAGAGTAGGTAAGATTTTTGACTAAAAAGCGTGTAAAGCAAAATACACGCTTTCTAAGTTAGAACGGCGCAAGTTTAAGCCCGTTTGATTCGGATAGAGTGGTACAGTGCTGTAAAGATAAATAGGGCACCTAAGCTGCCGGTAACCACCTCAGGAACATGAGTCCAAGTCTGCACAAACATCATGAGTGCTAGCATGATGATGGCGTAAAAAGCACCATGCTCTAAATAGCAGTATTGGGCTAGGACTTCTTTCTCAACAAATAAAATGGTTAAAGAGCGTACAAACATCGCGCCAATACCCAGTCCTATGGCAATAATAAAGAGATCTGAGCTGATTGCAAAAGCGCCAATGACACCATCAAAACTAAAAGAAGCATCTAAAAGTTCTAGATAGATAAAAAGTGAGAGGCCACTTTGACCTATTTGTGCGCCCGCAGAGCTCACTTGCTTACTTTCGAGATACTGGTTTAGCAGGTGTATCACTTGAAAAGTGAGCAGTCCTGTTAAAGAGGCAATGATAAAATGCACTTGTTCATATGCGGGAACACAAAAGTATACAGCAGTTACAATACAGGTTGTGATGACCAGAGAAGCGATTTTATATTGTCCTAGACGGCTTATATAGTGTTCTATACCTTTAATCCAATAGTTTTCATTCTGATAGAGGAAGAAGTGTAAACCCACCATGAATAAGAAGGTACCACCAAAACCCATAATCACAACATGCGCTGAAGCCAAAGTGAGTGCATAGGTTTCAGGCTGATGCATGGCTAGAGATAAAGCCGCAAGAGGAGAGAGGTGGGAAACAATACTGACAATGAGAATAGGGAAAATGATACGCATCCCAAGCACAGCAATGAGCATGCCCCAGGTGAGAAAACGTTGTCGCCATTTTAAGCTCATATTCTTCATCGCTGAAGCATTAACAATCGCGTTGTCGAAAGAGAGTGAAACCTCAAGTATAGATAAAAGGGCGACGATAAAAAGTGCTTGACCACCACCGAGTAAGTAAGCACAGAGTAAGCCAAGAATAGAAGTCAGTAAGCTCCCTTTAAAGTACTGCATGAAGGTGTTCAAAAGAGTCTCCTGTTAAAATAAATGAGGCATCACATACAAAAATGCTTAGAGCCGAGTCATCATAAGCATATGTCGTGTAGAGTCAAGCAAAAATCACATCAAGCTACATATAATCAAGGTTTTACATGATTTATGTAACTTGAGCTTTGACTTCATTAAATTTAGATTAAGTACTCCAGTACATGCTCTGCAATTTGAATACTATTGAGTGCGGCACCTTTTCTGACATTGTCAGCAACAACCCAGAGGTTTAAGCCGTAGGGATGCGAAATATCTTGTCGTACTCGACCAACATAAACACTATCTTGTCCACTACCTTGAGGAACAGGTGTCGGAAACTCATGATTCTGCTCAAGCAAAGTTAAACCTGGTGCTTCTTTGAGAAGAGACTTGATTTCAGCTACATCAAAAGCTTGCTGCGTTTGTACATAAATGGATTCACTGTGACCAAAGAAAACGGGTACTCGTACTGCTGTAGCATTTACATTGACGCGGTCATCGCCTAATATTTTTTGGGTTTCCCAATGCATCTTCATTTCTTCTTTGGTAAAGTCATTATCCATAAACTCATCAATTTGTGGGATGACATTAAATGCAATTTGTCTTGGATAAACTTGAGGCTCGGCAGGTTTACCTTGTAGCATCTGTACACATTGACTAGATAGCTCTTCTATCGCTTTTTTACCTGTGCCTGAAACCGATTGATAGGTGGAAACATGAATGCGCTCTATGCCCACAGCGTCATAGATAGGTTTGAGTGCAACCAGCATTTGTATGGTTGAACAATTAGGATTGGCGATGATATAACGCTGACGAAAATCCGCAATACGTTCAGGGTTGACTTCAGGTATGATGAGGGGTACATCATGATCTTGGCGAAAAGCTGATGTATTATCAATCACAATACAGCCTTGCTCTGTAGCGATAGGAGCCCACTTGAGAGAAGCCTCTGAACCTGCAGAGAAAAAAGCAATATGTGCTTGACTCCAATCAAACTTTTCAACATCGATAATTTCTTTTGACCTCCCTGCAAAATCAACGAAATCTCCTTCACTATGTGAGCGACCCAGAGGAAAGAGCTCGGCGATAGGGAAGTTACGCTCGTGTAAGATCTTGAGTAAACTTTGCCCCACAACACCGGAAGCACCTAAAATGGCGACATTAAACTTTGACATAAATGAGTTGACCTTTATTTTGTTGTAAAACCAATTTGCGCTAGCAATTTTAATGTGACTTGATCTTTTGAGCAAACCGTGAGCGCACTGAATTCGTGGCGCAGGGCATACTGACTACGCATCAGATCAAACCCTTGATCTTGTTGCATATGTTGACGAAACAGATGATCATCATGACGGATATTGTAAACCTTTGTGCATAAATTAAATAATTCTGCTTCATCCGGTAAACGCGTAAGCTTGACGGGTTTCAGTCTTGTTTCGGGTAAGAAACGTTTAAATTCTATCATGGTTGGCCATTGATACAGTGCAGTGAGCTTTTGATAGAGTTGGTACGTACCACGCAGTTTTCCTTCCATGCTATGACCTGCAATATGTGGTGTGCCTAAATCACACAGTGCTAAAAGCTCTGGATCGGGATGAGGTTCGTGTTCCCATACGTCCAGTACCAGTTTGGCTTGCGTGTCCTGTATCCGCCATGCTTTCAAAGCTTGTGTGTCCATCACTTCACCTCGACAGCAGTTGAGCAACCACACACCTGATTTTATCTGTGCTAGTGTTTTGGTGTTGACCATATGATGAGTAGGGTATGGGCCTGTATAGGTCAGTGGTACATGAAAGCTCAACACATCACTTTGCTCACACAAGGTCTGCCAATCCACATAAAGTATGCCTAGGTATGGATGTTCAGGCTCAAAGGGATCGTAAAAAATCACTTTGACCTTAAGTGCTTTTAAGCATTGCGCTAAAGCTTGGCCTGTATGACCTGCACCGACAATACCCACAGTTTTATTTTGTAATAAAATGTTGCTTTGTTGCGCTAATGTAAGTAGAGCGCACAAGGCATATTGACCCACAGCAATGGCATTGCATCCAGGTGCGGCACTAAAAGCAATGCCTCGATCTTGCAGTGCCTGTTGATCAATGTGATCAACACCAATGGTCGCACTGCCAACAAAAACCAAGTTCTCAGCATAACTAAGTAATTGAGCATTGACTTGCGTAACAGATCGTACCAAAAGGATATGGACACCGATTAAATCTTCAGCAGTAATGTCTCGTCCAGCTTTGGTTGTGACTTGAGCTACAGGAGAAAACAGCTCAGTCACGTGCGGCATCATTTCATCCGCTAAAATATGTAGCATGTATCGATTGCCTCGCCGATCAATCAAATTTCTTGAAAATCAAACACGCATTAGTACCGCCAAAGCCAAAGCTATTACTCATAACTGTTCTGATGGGCGTGTACTGTGTTTCGGTGATAATAGGCAGTTGAGCTGCTTGTGCATCAAGTTGATCTATGTTGATACTGGGCGCAATAAAGCCATGCTCTAACATCAGCAAAGAGTAGATAGATTCGTGAGCACCTGCTGCACCTATAGCATGTCCAGTCATAGACTTGGTTGACGAAATAGCAGGAACTTGGTCTGAGAACACTTCTTGAATGGCACTTAGTTCACAGGTATCACCACGCGGTGTCGAAGTACCATGTGTATTGATATAATCGACAGAAGTTTGGGCTTGGTCGAGTGCCATACGCATACATCGTACAGCGCCTTCACCAGAAGGGGCGACCATATCCGCACCATCTGAGGTGGCACTATAGCCTATGACTTCAGCGTAAATCTTTGCGCCTCGAGCTTGAGCCGTTTCATAATCTTCTAGAACTAAAATCCCAGCACCTGCTGAAATCACAAAGCCATCTCGATCTTGATCATAAGCGCGAGATGCTTGTTCTGGCGTCTCATTATATGAGGTGGACAGCGCCCCCATTGCATCAAAACCGACAGCAAGTGTCCAGTGTAGTTCTTCGGCACCACCTGCAAAAATACGTTTTTGTTTGCCTGATTGAATCAACTCAAAAGCATGCCCAATACAGTGAGAGCTGGTTGCACAAGCGGAACTCATAGAATAGCTCAAACCTTTAATTTTGAAGTGTGTTGCTAAGCAAGCGCTTGCTGTGCTGCCCATAATACGTGGAATAGTATAAGAGCTTACACGACGTAAGCCTTTTTCTCTTAATGTATCAGCGGTTAAAACCTGATGTTCTGAAGAGGTACCACCTGTACCAACAATCAAGCCTGTTTCAGGGTTGGAGCAATCTGCTTCTGTGAGTTGGGCATCAGTAATAGCTTGCTGCATAGCGAGATGTGCGTAGGCCGGAGCGTCGCCCATAAAGCGCATGGCTTTACGATCAATATGTTCTTTCAAATCGATATCAATGGATCCTGCAACATGACTACGAAATCCCATGTCTTTAAATTCTTGATGAAACTTTAAGCCACTTTGACCTTGTTGCAAGGCATGTAAAACCTCTTCTTTATTTTGACCAATGCTCGAGATGACACCAAGGCCAGTTATAACGACTCTTTTCATAATGAATATTTACCTATTTTTATACAAAATTCCGTAAGACTTGCATGCATGACTGTAGTACAATATCGCTCTATATTTGATACAAATGCTCTATGGTTAGAGACATTAAAAAATAGAACAGGAACCTATGTCAAAGCCTCTCATCACTTCTTCATGCGATATTACATGGACTGAGCAGGATACGCCAGTATCCCAGCACTTTGACGACATTTACTTCTCTAATCATGATGGTTTAGCCGAAAGCCGTTATGTTTTTTTGCAACATAATGGATTACCTAAGGCGTGGCATGACCATCCCAGACCTTATTTTACCATTATTGAAACAGGTTTTGGAACAGGACTTAATTTTTTAGCTACATGGCAAGCTTTTGAACAAGCACACTCTGATGTTGTACAGCGCTTATATTTTACAAGTTTTGAAAAATATCCACTTGATGTTTCAGTTTTAAAGCGTGCTCATCAAGTGTGGCCAGAGCTCAGTGCTTACTCTGAACAATTATGTGCTCAGTATCAGCCTATTGCTTCAGGCTGTCATCGGTTTGTTTTAGCACAAGGGCGCGTTATTTTAGATTTATGGCTCGGTGATATCCATGAAATGCTACCTCAGCTACCTGCTTCAGTTCAGGCTGATGCGTGGTTTTTAGATGGGTTTTCGCCTGCTAAGAATGAATCGATGTGGCAAGAGAGCTTATTTGAGCAGATGGCACAACATGCACATGGTCAAACAACTTTTGCGACCTTTACAGCTGTTGGACGTATTAGCCGTGCTCTACAAACTGTTGGTTTCAATGTTTATAAGGCTCAAGGCTTTGGCCAAAAAAGAGAGATGCTCTATGGAAGCACTCAAGGTCATTTTAATTCTACTCAAACTTCACTGCCCGCAAGAGCTTCTCAGGCTCAGGAAAAAACAGCATCGATTGCTGTCATTGGCGCAGGAATTGCGACAGGGCAAATTTTACTCTCTCTTGAGCAAAGAGAAGGCTTTGCCGATGTCTTTTGTGCTGATGCAGAAGTTGCGCAGGCTGCATCGGGTAATACACAAGCTGCTGTGTATCCTCTTCTTAGTGCCGATGATCCCATATTGAGTGCATGGTTTATACAAGCTTTTTCTTTTGGCTTACGCCGTATTGCGTCTTTACAATCTATGCAAAAATTTGCGGCGCAGTTTCAAGGTGTATTGCAGTTGGCTTTTGATGCTGCAAGCCAAGCGAAGTTAGATAAAATAGGCCAATGCTTTACAGCGGCTGAATTTGTTCAACAAGTTGATGCTGAGCAAGCGCAAAGTGTGAGTGGGGTTGCATTGAAACAGGGAGGTTTATGGTTTCCTCAAGCGGGCTGGGTGTGTCCTCAAGAGATGACTCAAGCTTGTTTTAAACAAACCCAAGCGCATCATCATTTGTACACCAATACGTCTATTGAGTGTTTTAAGCGCGATGAGCAAGGCCTATGGTGGCTCTGGGACAGTCAGCAACATTGTTATGGCCCTTACGCCACTTTAATCTTGGCAAATGGCTCGCAGGTTACAGAGTTTGAGCAAACCGATACATTGCCCATGCGACCTGTGCGTGGTCAAGTGAGTCAAGCAATGAGCTTGGGTGAGCTCAGTGAACTGAAGACTGTTTTATGTGCCAAAGGTTATCTGACACCTCGCTATCAAAATCAACATTGTTTTGGTGCAAGCTATAGCCATCACCTGAATACTTTGGCTTTTTCTCAGTTGGAGCAAGATGAGAACTGTACCAAGATAGAACAAAGCTTTACTCAGAGCACATGGGCACAAAATATGCGTATCGTTGATGGTGCTGATAGGGTGTCGGTCAGAATGACAACACGTGATCACTTGCCTTACATAGGGCACGTATTGCATGCAGAGGTATTACAGCGAGCAGAGCAAGATCTGACAGTGCTTCAAGAGACATCCGAAATCGAACAAGGTTTGTACATGTTGTCAGGACTCGGATCTCGAGGCTTCACGACTGCCGCACTTGCAGCAGAGATGTTAGTCAGTCAAATCTATGGTGAACCTGTGCCGAGCTCAAAGGAACATCTACAAAAATTGCATCCGCATCGTATTTTTATACGCAAGCAATCACGTAAGCAGAAAAAGTAGGTTAGAGGCTTAGTGCTTCAGTTTTAGCGGCCATAATCAAATCATTTTGATGCAGACCTTGGATCCGATGCGTCCACCAAGTTACAGTGACTTTGCCCCACTGAATATATAAATCAGGATGATGATCCTCGATTTCGGCTAGTTCTCCGACTTTGACTGTAAAATCTAAGCATTCTTGATAAGAATAGAAAGTAAAAAGCCGTTGTATTTTTTTGCCTGCTTCGATTTCTAGAACATGCCATTTTGGGTGTAGCTCTAGAAAATCACGAAGCTCACTTTCCGTTGCATGAGGTGCATCATCTGAGCAAGCAATGCAGTGCATTTTTATGAATTTCATGGGCTACTCTTGATTAAGTATTATGTGAGCTATTTTAGTTATATTTAATCATATTGTGTTAATTCTTGATTAAAAAATGTTCTGTTTTTGGGTGAATGTTGGCGAGATGAACTTGGCACTGATACAATAGAACTTTGATAAAAAACAAATATTGATGATCAGTTATGCTGTTTAAAGCAACACAGATTTTATTTTTATATTTTTGCTTAATCGGCTTGTATGCCTGTGATGCAAAAATAGACACGACACGAAAAGACAATATTTTGATTTATTGTTCTGAACGTGATCCAGGTATTTTGAACCCTCAGGTTTCAGCAAATGAGTCTACGCTTGATGCAACAGCTTATACTTTATTTGATAGACTGATTGAAATCGATGAAAAAACAGGAAAAAAAATACCTTCCTTAGCTGTAAGATGGACGGTTTCCCCTGATAAAAAGCGTTACACGTTCTATTTACGCAAAGGAGTTCAATTCCATCATACTTCTTATTTCAAGCCTTCCCGAACGATGAACTCTTTGGATGTTGTCTTCAGTTTCAAACGTATTGCAAACCGTGTTGCGCCATTTTTAAGTTCTAAGCGTACGTCTTATCCTCTTTTTGACCATTTAATTGTGGATAATATTGACTCTATCAAAGCTGTAGGCACTTATGCTGTTGAATTTAATCTAAAAAAGCCACAGCAGGAGTTTTTTAAATTTTTTACACTAAGTGGTGCTGTTGTACATTCGTTTGAATATGCTCAGTATTTAATACGTCAACACCGGCGACATGACTTGGATCTTTATCCTATTGGTACGGGGCCTTTTCGTTTGCTTCATTATCAACGCTATGTTTCGATTCGCTTTGAAAAAAACCCTACTTATTGGCAGTATCATAAAGTGAAGCTCGACGGGCTTATTTATGATATTACACCTAAAAATAGAAATCGTTTAGCTAAACTGATACAAAATGACTGTGATGTGGTTTCAGCTCCTAAAATTAATGATTTGCCGAAGCTGATTCAAGACAAGCGTTTTGTTTTTGTATCTACATCAGGTATGAATACGACTTATTTAGCTTTTAATACGAAAAAGCCGCCTTTTCAACGCGCTGAAGTGAGAAAGGCAATTGCTTTAGCTTTGAATAAGCAAGATATCGTGAAAGCCATATTCTATTACACTGCGCAACAAGCTCATTCATTGTTACCTCCTATTTCTTGGGCTTATACTCCTCCTCAGTTTAAGCATGTCTATGATCTAGAAGCGGCTAAAGCTTTACTTCAACAGCAGGGTGTGGAAGACTTATCTTTTTCGTTGTGGGTTGATAATGCTTCGAATACATTTAATCCAAGTATGATGAAAACGGCTGCAATTATTCAATCTTCTTTAGCAAAAATAGGCGTTAAAGTTATCTTAAAATCTTTCAATGGTACTGTATTTCGGCAAGAGTTAGAAAATATAGATTATGATGCGGTGTTGCTAGGATGGGAAGACAAAGAGAATGAACCTGAATTTTTTTATAGCTCATTTTTCGCATGCAAAAAAAGCACTTTATCGCTTGATGATGCTTGGTGTGATCCTGTTTATGATAAACTGGTCGCATCGATGCAGTTAACACATGATGCGGACGTGATGAAAGATTTAACACGCCGTGCTGAAGAAAGAATTTACAAGCAAGTTCCTATTATCCCTATCACGCATTCAGAAAGAGTCCTTATTGTAAATAATAGAGTAAAAGGGCTAGATATTTCTCCATTTAGAGCTATTTCGTTTGTGAATGTGAAGCTTGAAAATAGCGATTTAGAGGATGATAGCTTATGATTCGATATTTGTTACGCCGTTTTTATTTATATCTGATTACAATTATTCTCTTGTTATTGATTTTATATTTAGCAGGTCACTATTTTCCAGTTTCACACTTTGTAAGCTTAACGGGATTACAATATCCAACACCTGAGCAAACTGAGCAAATGAACTATTTTTATCAAATCGATTCTCATTTTTTGATGCAGTTTGTCGCTTATTTGAGTCAGCGCCTAAATGGGAACTTCGGTGTATCTCTGATGTCGCAACAAGATATTTGGATTGAGTTGATGACTTTTTTGCCGGCATCACTAGAGTTGATGATTTGTGCTTTATTAATTGCCTTATTGGTGGGTGTGCCTCTGGGAATTTTTTCTGCGCTCACTGATCTGAATTGGGCTAAAAAGATACTCACTTTTGTGTCTTTAACAGGTTATTCTGTACCTATATTTTGGTTTGGTATTATTTTGAGTCTAACGGTAGGTGATACCTTTCATTTAGCACCCACATCAGGACGCATTAATTTAATTTATGATGTTGAGCCTATCACAGGCTTCTTGATAATAGATAGTCTACTGAGTTTTGAACGTTTTGGTACCGATGCATTGTACAGCGTTTTTCTGCATTTAATTTTGCCGGCGTTAACTTTGTCTCTGTATCCTTTGACCTTAGTGATTCGTATGACGCATCTTGCCTTAACTGAAGTGATGCAAACCAATTATATTAAATCCGCCGAGGCAAGAGGAGTACATCCGCTTTTAATTTTAAGACGTCATGCGTTGCCCAATGCTCTACTTTTGATCATACGTCAGTTTGGGCTCTTGATGGGTGCGTTTATGAGCTATAGCATTATCAACGAAGTGATCTTCTCTTGGCCCGGTATGGGATCCTGGTTAGTCGAAGGTGTTTTTCATCGAGATTATACGGTTATTCAAGCAGGTGTGTTCTTGATTTCATTTTTTATTATTACGCTCAGTTTTATTATGGATGTTTTGTATATTTTTATGAATCCACTACACAGAAAAGAGATTTATGGCGAATATTAAAGTTTATCGCGAGGATTATATTCCTACACCCAGACAGCAGCTTTGGAATACTTTTTGTGAAAACTACTTAGCATTAGGTGGTTTATGGTTTTTAATTTTTTTATTGATTCTGATTGTGTTTCATCCTTTGCTCACTTCTTATGCATCGGATATGCAAAATATTAATGCTATGTTGACACCTCCTCTTTGGTCAGCATCAGGCCAGATTGAATATATATTGGGTACAGATGATTTAGGGCGAGACCTGTATTCTCGTCTTATTGAAGGCTCAGCTTTAACTTTTGGTTATGCTTTGCTTATTGTGCTCTTCTCATTTGCTCTAGGTTCGACGATAGGCAGCTTGCTTGCCATGATCAAAGGTTTTAAAGGCAATATTTTGGGGCATTTATTGGATACCATGCTTTCGATTCCCTCTTTACTCATGGCTATTTTGATTGTTGCAATGATGGGGCCGAGCCAGAAATCTGTTTTTATTGCTATCAGCTTAGCGATGATTCCTCAGTTTATTTTTGCTATTTATAACAAGGTACGCACAGAAATAAATAAAGAATATATCGTTGCAGCGAAATTAGATGGTGCGAATTATAGGCAGATTGTTGTATTTGTTTTGTTACCCAACTTGTGGGATACCGTTATTGTACAAACAACTTACAGTTTGTCAGCGGCTATTTTAGATATTGCAACCTTAGGTTTTCTTGGATTAGGTGGAGAAGCTTCTTCTCCAGAGTGGGGTACTATGGTTGCACAAGGTATTGATAACCTATGGACCGCTTCATGGAGCTGGATTTTACCTGGACTTGCAATACTGTTAACTGTACTGGCTGTGAATTTAGTTGGTGATGGACTACGCTCGGCTTTACAGCCAAAAGGATAATCTATGGCATTACTTGATATTCGTAACTTAACCATAGAGCTAGAAACTTCAGAAGGCTATGTCCGTATGATAGATAACGCTAATTTATCTATTAATGAAGGCGAAATTCATGGTTTAGTCGGTGAATCGGGTTCTGGAAAAAGTTTAATGGCTAAAGCCATACTTGGTTTATCACATCCTTCTTGGAAGGTCAGCGCAGATCGCATGATTTGGGACGGTATTAATTTGCTTGAGCTATCGGTTGCGGAACGTCGCCAGCTTATGGGTATTGATATCTCTATGATTTTCCAAGAACCTTCGACTTTTTTAGATCCATCTTTAACCATAGAGCAACAGTTAAGTTATATTCTTAAACCTAAGAAAAGCTCTTTATTTTTCTGGCAAGATAGAAAAAATAAGCAATTAGAATTAAAAAACTGGCTACACAAAGTAGGCATTAAAAATCATAAGCGTGTTTTGGAAAGTTATCCGTGGGAGCTTTCTGAAGGAGCGTGTCAGAAAATTATGATTATGATGGCGATTGCGAACTATCCAAAGCTATTGATTGCTGATGAAGCGACGAATATGATGGAAAGTAGCACGCAAGCTCAAATTTTTCGTCTGTTATCGAAACTCAATCAAACACAAGGGCTTTCGATTTTACTCATCAGCCATGATTTGGAGTCTATTGTGAGCTGGAGCGATAAATTAACAGTGCTCTATTGTGGCCAAACTGTAGAGTCGGGAGTCAGTATGGATATGATGGCAAAGCCTTACCATCCTTATGTGCAAGCCTTGTTGGATCATATTGCCGAATTTGGCCGCTATCCTAGAGCGCGATCTGATATGCCCTCTTTAAAAGGTAATATTCCTTCGTTGCAGCACTTACCTTTGGGATGCAGATTAGGCCCGCGTTGTCCTTATGCGCATAAAAGCTGTATTGACGCACCTCTATTGAAAAAAGTAAAATCCCATGCTTTTGCTTGTCATTTTCCTCGTAATCAAGAAGAGAAAACGCATGAATCCGATTCTTAGTGTAAGAGGTCTTAATAAGCATTATTTAAGCGGCTTTAGTGGCTTTAAAAGGCAGTATTTACATGCTTTGAAAGATGTATCATTTGACTTAAGTGCTGGTGAAACTCTTGCTATTGTAGGAGAAACCAGTTCAGGTAAGTCTACACTTGCTCGTATTCTTGCTGGAGCGGATGCTAAGACTTCAGGAGAAATCTTCTTTGAAGAGCAGCCGTTAGAGTCTTATCCTGCGCGAGATCGTTGTAGTATGATTCGGATGATTTTCCAAAATGCAAATTCTTCTTTAAACCCTAACCTGCGCATTGGTCAGCTTTTAGAAGAACCTTTATTGTTTAGTTCGGAACTTCCAGAAGAAACACGCTTACAGATGGTTTATGAAAGTTTAAATCATGTAGGTTTGTTACCTGAGCATGCTCAGTTTTATCCACATATGATTTCTAGCGGGCAAAGACAAAGAGTATGTGTGGCGCGTGCCATCATGTTAAGGCCGAAAATCATTATTGCAGATGGTGCTTTATCTACGCTTGATGTGCTGGTAAGGGCACAAATTATTCAGTTACTTCGTGATTTAAAACGCGTTTTAAATATTTCTTTTATATTGGTCAGCCATGACCTGCATATTATCCGTCATATCAGCGATCGTATTGCGATATTAGCTCAAGGTGAAATTATTGAAATTGCACCTTCTGAAGAGTTGTTTAAGAACCCTCAGCAGGATTACACTAAAACCTTGTTAAAGGAGCAGTCCACTTTGTTTAAAAAGCAATAAATTAAAATTCTTCAGTGATATGTAATGAGCTAAAAGTAAAAAATTATGTAAATATGCCTTCAATGTATGTTGTAATAAGCGTTATGATATGGATGTAAATGTGTTATATTCCTTCATCAAGCTCTGCGCATTAAGGCTGAACACAGATGTGTGTTTATCGATTCAGGAAATATGATGTGCCTCTTTAATTTTATACATTTCGTATTCAATATGACGACGTTTAAAAAATTGAATAATATAAAAAATAAAACTTTTCTTCTATTAACTTACTTCTTCCTTTGTAGTTGCGCTTCAGAACCTGCTGATGCTTTAGTCGCTCATACTGTTGTAGAGCTAGAGCATGACAAAATATACTATACAGGTAGTTTTTCTAAAGCAGCAAATCAAAAGTTTTTTCATCTTTACCATCATGCTCGAGTTAAACCCACTTGGCTTGTGATCAAAAGCGGTGGTGGGGAAGCTAATTTAGCTATGGATTTAGGTGATTTTATTCAGCAATATGAGCTGAAGGTTCGTATAGATCAGGTGTGTTTTTCTTCATGTGCTCATTACATTTTGACTTCAGGCAAAACGGTCTATATCAAATCAGATGCTTTTGTTGGATTCCATGGCAGTGTCAATCACCTTAAAACTATACATGTGCCGGAGCATATCTTGAATACATATAATGAAGCTCAAAAAAAGACAATGCAAAACAATTTTAATTCTTATTTAGAATATACTAAAAAACGTGAGCGTTATTTTTTTAATCGAAGAGATATAGATATTCAACTACTTGATATGGGGCATCGTCCTCAATATCAAAAAAAGTATGCTGAAAAAAATAATATAGGTTGGTTTTATACTGAAGAGTCTTTTATAAAATTAGGTGTTAAAAATCTTATTTTTTCAGAATCTTTCTTTCAACCTAAGATGAAAGTTGATAAAAAATTATTCAAGATTGATCTGACTCAATGAGTTATATCTTTATTCAAAGCGTAAGTGGTTTTCTGATACGTTTCCAATATGTTCTGATTTATTTTTAATCTTGATTTAGTTTGAGTATGTTTTATTAATGATCTATGTTTTATGTTAAAAAATGACTTAAGGACTGTTTATAAAATAAATTTATGCTAAGTTATCTATTTATTTTCCACTTAAAGAGATTGTTATGTTATTAAAAGTAATGACGCATTCTGCTTGGGTTGACGTTGTCATGAGTGATTTTAACCGCTTTTT
This sequence comes from Shewanellaceae bacterium UBA2521, assembly GCA_002341165.1. GTDB lineage: Bacteria > Pseudomonadota > Gammaproteobacteria > Enterobacterales > Shewanellaceae > UBA2521. The sequence goes on along the minus strand of DDNL01000016.1, from coordinate 4,105 downwards.
AATTGACCATGCTCATGCGGAAAAAAAAGCGTCGGGTATGGCTATGTCGATGATTTCTCATTATCCAGATAAAGCAGAGCTAGTACGTGCTATGATTGATTTATCTTTAGAAGAGCTCATCCACTTTAAACAAGTGATGAAGTTAATGGCAGATCGTCAACTCATTCTCTCCGCTGATGAAAAAGATCCTTATGTCAATCAATTAAGAAGCTGTTTTCGTCGCGGTACTGATGTCTATTTTCTTGATCGCTTATTGGCTGCGGGTGTTATAGAAGCACGTGGTTGTGAACGGTTTGGCTTGTTGGCTCATGCTCTGCCTGAAGGCAAACTTAAAACTTTTTACGACACGATCACTAAGTCGGAAGCGAAACATCATGAATTGTTTTTTGATCTAGCTAAGCTTTATTTTCCGATAGAAGTTGTTGAGCAAAGGCTCGAAGAAATGCTTGTTATAGAAGCTGATATTGTGATGCATTTACCTCATCGTCCTTGTTTGCACTGATGATATGAAAGCTATTTTCAGTTACTTAAAAAATTATGCGGAGCCGCAAGTCGCATCGCTGCATTTTTTTCCTCGTCATATACATTATCAGCATGTCGCAGTAATGCCTGTGTATTGTGAAGAATCAATAAGTTGGCAACGTTTTGCTGATCAGTTTGATGCATCACATTTACTTATTTTGGTCGTCAATCAGCCAGACAGAGACTTAGACATATCACCTCAGCAAAATTTAGTATGCTGTATTCAAAAGACAACGACACACCTTTGGTCTTCACAGGGGTTAGCTTTATATGCACCGAGGATGAATCACGCTCATATTTTGGTTGTGGATTGTTTTCATCATCCTTTACCTGTAAAGCAAGGTGTTGGCTTGGCAAGGAAGATAGGATGTGACTTAGCTACTCAACTTTATCATATAGGATCTATTCGATCGCCTTGGATTGGTTCAATTGATGCTGATAGTCGATTGCCTGAAGATTATTTTAAGCAGCAAGAGGTGCTGGAGCTTACCGATGTGGGTGCTGTATATCGTGTTGAGCATGTTGGTTCTGATCATCCTCTTTTCAAAGCGACGAAACATTATGAGCGTGCGCTGCAATATTATGTTGATGGTTTACATTTTGCGGGTTCGAAATATGCTTATTGGATGATAGGCAGTGCTTTGTTATTTCATGTACGAGCTTATTGTCAAGTTCGTGGGTTTCCAAAGAGAGCTGCGGGGGAAGATTTTTACTTGTTAAATAAGTTGATTAAACAAGGACGAATTAGACACTTTGATCAATGTACGATTGAAATTGAAGCGCGTTATTCGCATCGTGTGCCTTTTGGAACAGGCACTGCGGCTGAAAAAATTAATCAACTACACTCTATAAATGACTTTGTTTATTATGATCAACAAGTTTTTATTGAGCTCAAGTCAGTATTGGACTGGTTTAAACAACTTGCTTTTGATCCTCTATCTTGGTTACAAGGCCGTTTTATTCTCTCTCAAGAAAGCTGGGAAGCCTTAACGGTTATACACTTTCCTAAAATGGTCATGCAACAGCTTAAACAAAATATCACACAAGCACAGTGGTCTCATCAACTTTTCGTATGGTTTGATGCTTTTAAAACCATGAAATTTATTCATTATCTTACTGAAAGAGCTTATCCTAAGAAGCCTTTTAAGCCATGAGTCTCCGATAAAGAGTATACAAAGGTGCTATATTTAAACCATGTATACTCTCGATCAATAGAATTTTTTGTTATGGAATATGTTAACGCAATTATTCAATGGGTGAATAATCTTACTACATCAGACATCATAGGTATCATAGGAGCTATAACGTCTTTATACGGTGGCGCTTATTACGGTAGAAGAAAGTGGAACGGCATGCAAAAGCATAGCCGTAATAAAGTTGTAAAAAAAACGACTACAACAAGAACTGTTAAGAAAAAGTAAGCATATTTGTTTATCTGCATTGAACACTTTCTAGCTCTTTGAAGTGATTATTGTGATGTATTGGATCATCATATCAATTATTTACTTCTTTTATGAGATCTACGCCAAATCCAAGGTGGAATGAGTTGTTCCACAGGTCTTTGCCATACTCCCTTTTGTGCTAAACGTGCAGTATGCTCGAGCTGATATATTTGAGGATCAGAGGTAAAGTAGGGATAGACCCAAGCATGTCCTTCGCGGATCATTTCATGATTAATTAAATCTTGATCCAAATAAACCTGAGCGATAAAGCGATTATAGCTATCCTTTTTAGTCCAGACGATATTTACATCCTGCCATTGAACGAGCTCCTCAAGTGCTTTTTGCGCTTCATGTCCGTAAGGTTGATCATGTTCGGGTGTATCGATTTCAGCCAGACGAATACGAGCAGTGGTTTGACAAGGTCTAGTATCTGTACAAGGGTGGTATATTTTAACTTTGATGGTGTCTCCATCGTAAACATGCGTGACCTGTGCTGTAAATTTTTTTTCAGCATAAGCTGGCCAAGGAGCACTTAGTCCTAGAGACAAAACGAAGTAGAGTATTGGGCACCATTTTATGATGTGACTTTGAATAGGTTTCAACATAGATTAATCCATAAGTAAACATAGAGTAAGTGGGTTTATGTATAGGATTTTATATCAGTCATTAAATTATAAAACTACCTTAAAAAGTAATTATTTAGAGATAAAAGAAGTAAAAAAGCCTTTGTAGTCTAGATTTTTTACATGTAACCTATTATGCTATGTGATTGTTTATTTTTAGAGGCAAGATGATGATTATTAAGCCAAAAACACGTGGTTTTATTTGTACAACAGCACATCCTGTTGGCTGTGATAAAGCGGTTTTACAGCAAATTGAGAGTGTAAAAAAATCTCCTTTAACACGTGCTCCGAAACGTGTTCTTGTTATTGGTGCATCGAGTGGTTATGGTCTGTCTTCAAGGATTACCGCTGCGTTTGGTGGCCAAGCTTCAACGATAGGTGTGTTTTTTGAGAAATCTGCAACAGAGAAAAAAACAGCGACAGCAGGTTGGTATAACGTCGCCGCCTTTGATCGTTATGCAAAAGAAGCAGGATTATATGCAAAGCATATCAATGCTGATGCATTTTCAGATGAAGCAAAACAAAAGACTATAGAGTTAATCAAACAAGATTTAGGTCAGATTGATTTGGTGGTTTACTCCTTGGCTTCTCCTGTACGTAAAATGCCCAAGACAGGTGAAGTGATACGTTCAACACTTAAGCCTATTGACCAGGTTTATCGCTCAACAGCCGTTGATACCAACAAAGACTGCATTATCGAAGCGCATATTGATCCTGCAACAGATCAAGAAATACAAGATACGGTTACCGTAATGGGTGGGCAAGATTGGGAGCTATGGATGCAAGCACTTCAATCTGAACAATTGTTAGCACCAAATTGCCGTACACTTGCTTACAGCTATATTGGTACAGATATTACGTTTCCTATTTACTGGGAAGGCACTATCGGTCAAGCTAAAAAAGATTTAGAGCGCGCAGCTCACAGTTTGAATGAACAGCTTCGTGTTTTAGGTGGTTCTGCACATGTGACGGTACTGAAAAGCGTCGTGACTCAAGCTAGTGCAGCTATACCTATGTTGCCCCTTTACATTGCCATGGTATTTAAGAAAATGCGTGATGAGGGAGTACACGAAGGTTGTATCGAGCAAATTCAACGCTTATTTCAAGATAGGTTATCGCAAAATGAGATTCCTACAGATGAGCGCAATCGTATTCGTTTAGACGACTGGGAGTTACGAGAAGATATCCAGCAGCACTGTCGTGATTTGTGGCAAGTCATCTCTACCGATAACTTGAAAGATCTGACAGATTATACGGCTTATAAAACTGAGTTTTTAAATTTATTTGGTTTTGAATTTGCTGATATAGATTATGATGCAGATGTGATGCATCAGGTTGATTTTGACAAAATTGATTTAACTTAAGTCGGTTTAATCATATTTATTAGAGATAAAAAAGACCTTTTATGGTCTTTTTTTATTTTTTGCTTAAAAAAAGATCGTTTGATTTGAATAGGGCTTTACAAGTCCTCTAGAAGTCTTTAGAATTCAAATCCGTTGGAGAGATGGCTGAGTGGTT
>DDNL01000017.1 GCA_002341165.1 Shewanellaceae bacterium UBA2521 | reverse complement strand
CCATATCCTGCTCCATCATCTGAATGACGGAGCTATCATCACTGGATGCAAGTGGGGTGTTCGTGACTTCTTGACGATTTAAAGCAAAATCTGACTAAGTGGCCCCAAAAGCGGTCTCGATAAATGGTACAACCCACTGGTATCATTGTATTTATTCTGAAAAAGTAAGGAAAATGGCGCGCCGGGTATGCAAGCAAACTTGTATAAGATTATTTATTATCAATAGCTTATTGAGGTGCCTCTTTGGAAAAGTGGTCCCGAAAGCGGTCCACAGCTACAAAAATGAGAGCTATTTATTCTCGCATTGCGCATGCAATTAAAGTTGTTCGCAAAGACAGTTTATCTCCAGCCTTGAACTACTATGACATTTTACTTGATTAAAGATCAGACAGTTTTACTGTGATCGCAATTAAGAGAAAGGCCCGCGGGTGCTTTTATGCAAGCCAGAGATCGACTTTATAAACAACAGAAAAGCTCCAGCAGATTCTGGCTTTCAGTATCTCTGTGCTTATGGACGGTACTAAGTACTTTACCATACTTAAATCATACCAATGGAGTGTATTTAGCAACAATTTGCTCCGGCGAAGGTGAACATATCATCATAGTCGACGGAAATGGCCAACCGATCAAATCGGAAACTTGGTGCCTAGATTGTATTGTCCAGATATCTATGTCTGACCCAAGTTTTAGTTTTGCTGAACTTATTTTAAATGAACATAAAGCAGCTTATAACTCTCCAAAAGCTGATTTTTTTAAGCCACAGGCAGTTCAACATTATTACCAAACAGGTCCTCCTGAAATTGTTTAAATTTCAACATTAATTTATCAGGAGACTAAAAATGAGAATTCTTAAAAGCTTGCTGGCTGCGGCTGCAGCTAGCATCATTTCATCTCCAGTGCTTGCTGGAGATATAATGATACACGACCCTTATGCGCGCGTTTCAAGCAAATCTGCGAAATCCGGAGCCGCCTTCATGACTATTCACAATCATTCGTCCGAGAGCGACGTGTTGATATCGGTAGCATCTACTATCGCTAAAAAGGTAGAGTTACATACACATAAAGAAATCGACGGCGTGATGAAAATGATAAAGCTTGAAGATGGCATAATAATACCTAGTTCAGGTCATCACGCGCTCAAGCGTGGTGGCGATCATGTCATGTTTATGGGTATCACACAATCTCTTCAACATGGAGATGAGATCGCAGTCACTCTTATTTTTGAACGATCCGGAAGCTTAGAACTTACGATTCCTGTAGATCTTGAGAGAAAGGACAAAGTGAAGCATGACCACTGAATTTGCAGTTAGGGTGCGGCGTTATTGATGCTACTCGGTTGGCAAAGTTGAGGCGTTAAGTCTATCAATTTTGCCAACACGTACTTTTCATGGATCCTTTCCAATATTCAGAAACGAAGAATATGAAGGCTTGGCACTTAGTTAAGTAGCAATCACAGATTATTGCATTAAAGCCTGAGGTGTTATTCCGTCCTGATCACGAATATGCGCATCTGCACCAGCAAGTAGTAAGGCCTTTGTAAGTTCTTGATCAATCTGGCCAAAAGCGTTCGGGGTAAGAGCGTTATGCAATGGTGTGCGTCCGTCATTATCTTGCGCATTCAAATCAGCACCTGCCGTAATCAAGATGTCTGCGAAAGACGCGTGCGTAACATGTAAGGCTGTCTGTCCTTGATGATCGCTTGTTGTGATGTCCGCCCCATTGTCTAGCAAGTAATTTAGTCTTTGAATTAAACTATTATGCGCTGCAGATCCTTCCTCCATTGAGCAGGTGTACATACTTTGAGAAACGAGTGTTATGAGTGGGGTTGCGCCATGGTAATTAACTGAATTTACAGTTGCCCCTGCATTTACCAAAATCTTAACTTGTTCATTTTTGGAAAACAAAACGGCGAGGTGAAGTGGCAAAAATGGTTCATGCTCATAATTTCTGTCGCCCAAACCTCTGAATGCAAGTTGTGCAACAAGTTGCTCTGGCTCAACCGTCGTCCACCAGGTTGGATCACATAGATCCCCACAGTCGACTTTTCCCCACAATGGATAAGGTCCGTTCAACAATTTTAATGAAAATATGACTACAAACAACAGTCCGGCAAAACATGCTAAAATATTATTTAAGTTTTTTGCAAAGATGTCAGATCGCACATCAAATCCTTTATTGCTGCTAAGTGGACTTTGGGCAGGACTTTCATCACCTCCGAGTAACTCTCCCCGAGCTGACGATAGAGCGTATCCTTCCCGATCAGTTGCCTCAGCTTTTTAGGAACGTTCCTCTTGGAGCGATAAGACCCATTTGAACGTCTAAAGACATAGGCAGGGAGTTTTGGCATCTTTGCATCCATATGATGATATTCACTCCTAGTTTGGAAAAATTCAAGCCACTGGACAGTCTACTCCTGACGCTTTCTCACAAAATCTGACTAAATGGTCCCAAAAGGGGTCCCGATAAACGGCCCAACCCACTGATATAATTTAATTTATTCAGAAAAGGTAGGGAAAATGGCGCACCGGGTA
>DDNL01000011.1 GCA_002341165.1 Shewanellaceae bacterium UBA2521 | reverse complement strand
TGCTGCTACAGATGAGATGGCGACCGAAGATGCTGCCACAGATGAGATGGCGACTGAAGATGCAGCCACAGATGAGATGGCGACTGAAGATGCAGCCACAGATGAGCTGGCGACCGAAGATGCAGCCACAGATGAGCTGGCCACCGAAGATGCAGCCACAGATGAGATGGCGACAGAAGATTCCGCCACAGATGAGCTGGCGACCGAAGATATTACCGTGCAAACAGCAGTGCAAGAAATGAATGAGGAGTCAGGAACACAAGATGCATCGCAATCTTATGTGATACCTGATAGCTCAACCCAAGATGAACTAGAAGAAATATTATCTCGACTTAAATTACCCGAATTTGATCATAGTGAATTGATTTCACCTGATGAGTACGAAAAACAGCAAAGTTTAGCACAACAAGAAAAATCTCATGATGCGCAAAAAATTCTAGATAATCTTGATATGGATAGCGAGTATATCAGCATAGGCTCTTTACTTAAAAGTAATGAAAATAAGAATCCAAATTTTGCCAAGGCCGATGATGCTTCATTGATCACGGATAGTCAGAATATAACGGATAGTCAGAATATGGATGCGACAAAAAATTCTGATGAAGACTATGAAAAATTAGTAGCTGAAACAGAAAACCTTGTTTCTGCTAAGTTTGATTTAGTTCGTGCTTACATTGAAATTGACGATAAAGAAAGTGCGCGTAACTTATTAGAAGAAATTCTATTACAAGGTAGTGATGTACAAAAAACCGATGCTGAAGCCCTCTTAAATACTTTAGAAGAGCAAGAGAAGACATAAGAAAAACATTTTGTTATAATTGATTGTTTTTAAATTGTTAAAGGCTTTTTTAAGATGCGTATTGCATTGAGGATTGAATATAACGGCTCTGCATTTTATGGTTGGCAGCGCCAAAGAGAAGTGGATACAATCCAACAGCAATTAGAGCGGGCTTTATCTCGTGTGGCCAATGAGCCTATAGAAGTGCATTGTGCTGGGCGTACAGACGCAGGTGTCCATGCAACAGGTCAAATCATTCATTTTGACACACAAGCTGAGCGTCAAATGGTTGCCTGGACGCGAGGTGTGAATGCTCATTTACCGTCATCGATTGCAGTGAAGTATGCTAAAAGGGTATCGGATGATTTTCATGCCCGCTTTTCTGCACAAGCGAGACAATATCGCTATCTCATTTTAAATCAGCCAACACGACCTGCGATCTTGCATCATGGTGTGACGTTACATCATGCTTACTTAGATGAACAAAAGATGCACCAAGCAGCTCAATCTTTGCTCGGAGAAAAAGACTTTAGTAGTTTTAGAGCGGCACAATGTCAGTCGAATACGCCTTTTCGAGATATACACCACGTACATGTGCATCGATTAGGTGATTATATCGTAGTAGATATTGCTGCTAATGCTTTTTTGCACCACATGGTGCGTAATATCGTAGGCTCTCTGATGAAAGTTGGGGAGGGCGCTGAACCTGTAACTTGGATGCAAGAGTTACTTGATCGTAAAGATAGAACTTATGCTGCACCAACAGCGAAACCACATGGGCTTTATTTAGTTCATGTAACTTATCCTGAAGCATTTGGCTTAAAATCTGTGGCAAAAGGACCACTCTTTTTACCCAATGATTTATAGATTAAATTTAAAAAATTCTACATAGAGGATGAATTGATATGAACTGGCTTGAAAAAATTCTACCCAAAAGTAAACATATCTCTTTAAGGCGGCATAGTATTCCAGAAGGTGTCTGGAGTAAGTGCTCTGCGTGTCAACAATTTTTGTACCGTACAGATCTAGAGAAAAATTTAGAGGTTTGTCCTAAATGTAGTCATCATATGGCTATTCATCCTCGTCAGCGCTTGAAAAGCTTTCTTGATGAAGGTTTTACAGTCGAGATCGGTGAACAGATTGAGCCTAAAGATATTTTGAAATTTAAAGATAGTAAAAAATACAAAGATCGCATTGCATCAGCTCAGAAAAGCACATCTGAGAAAGAAGCTTTAGTGGTCATTGAAGGTCAATTAAAGCAAATACCTGTTGTGGTGTGTGCTTTTAACTTTGCTTTCATAGGTGGTTCATTATCAAGTGCTGTAGGAGATCGGTTTGTCCGAGCTTGTGAAGTGAGCTTGGAAAAAAATATTCCTCTTATCTGTTTTTCGGCCAGTGGTGGTGCCCGTATGCAAGAAGGCCTTATGTCGCTGATGCAAATGTGGCGTTCAAGTGCGATGCTTGATTTATTAAGCCAGCGCCAAATTCCTTTCATTTCAGTTTTAACTGAACCCACATATGGTGGTGTATCAGCAAGCTTAGCGATGCTCGGTGATGTGAATATTGCTGAACCCAAAGCACGTATAGGATTTGCAGGTGCTCGTGTTATTGAGCAAACGGTACGAGAGAAATTGCCTGAAGGATTTCAGCGTAGTGAAATGCTGCTGGAAAAAGGTGCTTTAGATATGATTGTTGACCGTCGCGAAATTCGCGATACTATAGCGCGTTTGTTATCTAAGTTTAGACCTGATTTACCTTATAAAAGTTGCGAAATGACGATGCAGGCAGAAGAAAAATCAGATGTACTTCAGGCTGACGCAAGGCATCTGGTGTAGTGAGTCGTGGGAAACGTAAGTTCTTATAGACCCAAACATACTGCATCGATAGATGAATGGATGGCGTACTTGTTGGCACACCATCCAATAGAGCATGTCAAGCTGGGCTTAACACCAATGCGTATGGTAGCAGAGCGTTTACAGCTTTTAAGCTTCCCTAAATCCAAAGTGATCACGATAGCGGGCACAAATGGAAAAGGATCAACAGCTTGCTTTTTAGAGTCTATGCTTACTGCAGCAGGTTATCGTGTTGGACTTTATACTTCTCCGCATATTCATGATTTTTGTGAACGCATTCGTGTGCAAAAGCACATGATTGAATCTAAATCATTTACTCAAGCATTGGATGCGGTGGGGCAAGCAAAAGGTCAAACACAACTGACTTTCTTTGAATGGACAACTTTAGCTGCTTTGTGGCATTTTAAGCAGCAAGATCTTGATTTCATTTTACTCGAAGTAGGTTTGGGGGGACGTTTGGATGCAACTAATGTGGTTGCATCAGATATGAGTGTGATCACCTCTATTGGCTTAGATCATACTGAGTATTTAGGTACAACACGAGAAGAAATAGCTTATGAAAAAGCAGGCATCATGCGACCTCATACCTCATGTATATGTGGTGAACCTGATGTACCGCATTCGGTTTTTGAATCAGCTGAGCGTATGAATACAACACTACGCTTGGTAGGCCGTGATTTTTTTCTTGAGCCCGTATCTTCTTCATACAGTTTTAGAGGGAGAAAGCTATCTCACCTGTTGTTGCCAGAGATACAATTACCTCTACCTAATGCTGTCACTGCATTAGCTGTTATGGACGAATTGGATTTAGACATTGAACCAAGTGTGGTCGCTGATGGCTTACAGCATGCTTATTTGCCTGGCCGTTTTGAATTTATACAACAAAAGCCTTGTATTGTGTTAGATGTTGCACATAATATGCAAGCAGCTCATTATCTCAAAGAAAAATGCGCAAGCTTAAAAGTCAGTGGAAAGCGTTATGCAGTCTTTGGCATGATGGGAGATAAAGATATTTCAAGTATATTAGCTTCTTTGAAAGGTTGTTTCGATACATGGTATTTGATTGATTTACCTCAGCCTCGAGCAGCTAAAATGGAACAGTATGTTGAATATATGGATACGCCTTGTTTTGTGTTTTCGCATATGGCGCAGTTATGGCAACATCTAAAGCAAGAAGTCCAAGATGATGACTGTATTGTTGTGTTTGGATCTTTCTATACTATTGCTGAATTTAAAGAAATTTTTTCAAGATAAAGGAGTCCGTTGTGTCTCAATCATTTCATAATCGGTTGGTTGGAACCATAGTTTTAGTGGCGCTTTCCGTTGTTTTTCTACCAGACTTACTTGATGGGCATCAAGATGAAATCGAAGAAGTGTTTCCTGATATAGTACAAGCGCCTCCGTTTGAAGACGTTGATGCACCTCAAGATGCTTTTGTAAAACTTGAAAATCAATATGTTGAAGGTTTGGATCATATTGCGACTATTTCTGAATATAAAGAGTTACCAACGATTAAATCAATGACTGTGAGTAACCCTACAACCAAACAACAACCAAAAGAAAAAAAACCAGTTGAAAAACAGGCTGCTTCTAAGTTTGAAGCGCCAAGTCAGAGCTTTTCTTGGGCTTTACAAGTCGGCACTTTTAAAGATGCTAAAAATGTAGAAAAGCTTATTACACAATTGAGAGTAAATAAGCTTAAGGTATATACCATACCTAGAAATATTCAAGATAATGCTTTAACAAAAGTATTTGTTGGACCTGATATTTCGCGTAAAAGGATGATTGAGTATCAAAAACAAGTGAAGCAGCTTACCAATACAACGGGAGTTATTGTGAAGCATGATCCACTTCGAAGCATGTAAGTGGATCAATCTAAAATTGAAAAGAGGTATGTTATTATATATGAATTGGGTTGATTACATTATTATTGGTATCATTAGCTTGTCTGCTGTGATCAGTTTGGTAAGAGGGTTTGTCAAAGAGTCTCTATCTCTTGTCATTTGGTTTTTTGCTTTTGTGGTATCAAGTCGTTTTTATCAAGATTTAGCATCTCACTTTACAGCGATAGAAAAACCTCTTCTTAGAGAGGGTGCTGCGATCGTCGCCTTGTTTGTGACAACACTGATCATTGGTGCTGTAGCGAATTATATATTGAGTCAGCTGGTGAGTAAAACAGGACTTTCAGGTACTGATCGCGTTCTGGGTATATGTTTTGGTGGATTGCGCGGTACTTTGGTGGTTGCTGCCATGCTTTTTGGTTTGGACACCTTTACAGAAATGAATCACGCGCAGTGGTGGGAACGATCAATATTGATTCCTGAATTTAAAGTTATTATTCAATGGTTTTTTGAAACCATGATGCAAGACTCGAGTTTTTTAGATGTAAAGTTTGAGTTTCTCAATCTAAACTGAAGAAACAGTTTATCCCTTTAATATAAATAAAAAGGAGTTTATTTATGTGTGGTCTTGTAGGTATTTATGCCAATCATCAAGTCTCTCAGCAACTTTTTGAAGCACTTTTGACATTACAGCATCGAGGTCAAGATGTTGCGGGTATGTTGACAATGGAGTGTGAGCGTACGCATATGTATTCAGCTGAAGGAAGTGTTGTTGATGTGTTTTCAACAGAGCGCTTGAGTCAATTATCTGGCTCTTGTGGTCTAGCTTATGTTACGCAGCAAGTGAGCCAACATACAGGTACTTACGATAGTCAGTCCGTTTATCTTAATTACCCTTATGGCTTAGGATTATTTCACGATGGTCATTTAACGAACTCAGATGAAGTTAGGCTTTATCTTTCTCGCCATTATAGGCAAATCAAATCTTCATCAGATACAGAGTTGTTATTAAATTTGTTTGCGCAGCAGTTGGCAAACTTGTCGCCAACTCTACCTATGGTTGAACGTATTTTTGCTGTAATTCATCATATTCATCAGATTGTACGTGGAGCTTATGCTTGCGTTGTTACAATATCGGGTTATGGTTTGGTGGCTTTTCGTGATGCGTTTGGTATTCGCCCTCTTATATTGGGACGCAAACAGGTGGATGGTGTCATATCTGAATATATGGTTGCATCAGAAAGTAGTACACTGATCTCTTGTGGTTTTGAAGTTGTACGAGATATTGCTCCAGGTGAAGCTATTTATATTGATCAAGAAAGCCAGTTGATGTCTCAGCAGTGCGCTGTCAACCCACAGGATTGTCCTTGTATTTTTGAGTATGTTGCTTGCGCGCGTTCAGATTCAATTATGGATAAAATATCTGTGTATCAAGCACGAAAAAATATCGGTCAAGCTTTAGCTGATAAAATAAAAAAGAAGTGGGATGATTATCATATCGATCAAGTCATTTCTGTACCCAATACATCTTTAGATATTGCATTGCAATTAGCAGCAAGCTTATCTTTACCTTATCGACAAGCGTTGCTCAAACATCATACTAAATCAAAACATCAGGCTTTAAACGATAAGTCTATCTCTGTTATTGAGGATGCTGTGAAAGGTTGTTCAGTCCTTTTAGTTGGTGATTCAATCATTCGTGGACGTAATACCTCTAAAATTATTAGTATGCTGCGTGATGCTGGTGTAGAAAAAGTTTATTTCGCTTCCGCAACACCTAAAATTAAATTTCCAAATGTGTATGGCATTCAAATGCCTTGTCTTAATCAGCTGATTGCCTATGGACGAGAAACACAAGAAATTTCACAACTTATTGGTGCTGACGATGCTATTTTTCAAAACTTATCCGATTTAGTTGAAGCTGTACAGCAACTCAATCCAAGTATTGCACGTTTTGAGACTTCCCTATTTAATGGTCATTATGTTACAGATGATATTGATCAGTCTTATCTGGATCATTTAATTGAATCTCGAAGTGTGGAGTATGCATAAGTCGACAAATCCTTATGATGCAGATGTGCTTTTATGATCGCACCAAGGCGTCTGAGCTGATATAATTTGACACCTATCATTTTGTAATGTGGGTTTAACTTTTATGAATCAACAAGCTTTAGATAAGCTATTACAGCCTATCCATAGTTTTTTATCAGTACAGACGCCTCAGCTGTGGGTCGACTCTGCTTTACATTGTCTTGACCACCTTTTGATTGATCATGCTAATTGTGAACTCAAAGCTGCACAAACCGCTGTTGCACTTTTACGTCAATACGCTTTGACACCAGAGCAATCGAAAGTACTTTTAAATGTTTTAAAGCCTTATGAAAGTTTTGTTTATCGTCAAGAATCTTTCATACCCTTGGAAAATAAAAATCATGTGTCGGTTGAGTCATCTTCATCCCAAACAGATTTTGAAAAGCAGCTCATTGAGAAAATGTTGCGTTTGATCAAAGAAGAATTGCATCATTTTGAGCAAGTTATCGATATCATGCAGTATAGAAACTTAACGTATGATTATGTTCCTGCAGGGCGTTATGCCAAAGGGTTGATGCGTCATGTGAGGCATTATGAGCCACAGGCTTTGGTCGATAAGTTAATTATTGGTGCTATTATTGAAGCGCGTTCTTGTGAAAGGTTTGCCAAGCTTGCTCCTCACCTTGATCAGCCGCTGCAAAGTTTTTATTTTTCTCTTTTGCGTTCAGAAGCAAGGCATTATCAAGATTATTTATTTTTAGCTCAACAAGTTACAACTGAACCTCTTGCACCACGCATTGCGTTTTTTTTACGTCAAGAAGCAGAGCTTATTACATCCACTGATCCATATTTTTGTTTTCACTCCGGTTTACCTGCTTAACTTTGATTTAAGTTTTTTAGGAATAAAAATTCTTAATCTTAGTGTGTCAAACAAGTTGGTGCAACAAGGTAATATTGCTTGTTGCAACAATTATATATTGAATTTCTTTAATTTTTTTTCTTTTCTCCTAAAATCCTTCTAAGCTTAAAGATATAAACTCTGTTGTATGTTTTTTATCTAAAAAGTTGTTTTCTTAGGGGGTCATCAGGAGGATTCTATGGACATTTTTGAACATTACCAGCAAAAGTTTGAGCAAACTCAAGAAGAAAAGTTTAGTGTCGCTGATTTTTTAAAGATTTGTAAAACAGATCGCAGTGCTTATGCTTCAGCAGCAGAGCGTCTCCTTATCGCAATTGGTGAGCCAGAGATTATTGATACATCAAAAGATGGCATGTTAAGCCGCATTTTTTCAAATAGAATGATTGCTCGCTATCCAGCATTCAAAGATTTTTTTGGTATGGAAGAAAGCATTGAACAGATTGTTGCTTATCTAAAACATTCAGCACAAGGCTTAGAAGAGTCAAAGCAGATTTTATATTTACTCGGCCCTGTGGGTGGAGGTAAATCTTCGTTAGCTGAAAAATTAAAATCTTTGATGGAGAAAGTTCCGGTTTATGTTTTATCGGCGAATGGTGAGCTAAGTCCTGTGCACGATCATCCATTTTGTTTGTTTAACAACGATGAAGATGGTCATATTCTTAAAGATGAATATGGCATTGAGTCTCGTTATTTGAAAACAGTGATGTCACCTTGGGCGGCTAAGCGATTACGTGAGTTCGGTGGTGATATTTCTAAATTTGAAGTTGTAAAAACTTATCCATCTATTATTGATCAAGTTTCTATTTCTAAGACTGAACCAGGCGACGAAAATAACCAAGACATTTCGTCTCTTGTAGGTAAAGTCGATATTAGAATGTTAGAGTCTTTCTCTCAAGATGATCCTGATGCTTATTCTTATTCAGGTGCTTTATGCCGCGCAAACCAAGGCGTCATGGAGTTCGTTGAGATGTTTAAAGCACCTATCAAGGTTTTACATCCACTTTTAACAGCAACTCAAGAAGGGAATTATAACGGTACAGAAGGACTCTCTGCATTACCTTTTAATGGTATTATTTTGGCACACTCCAATGAATCTGAGTGGCTTTCTTTTAAAAACAATAAAAACAATGAAGCTTTCTTAGATCGTGTTTATATTGTCAAGGTTCCTTATTGTTTACGTGTTTCTGAGGAAGTGAGAATCTATGAGAAGCTTTTGAATAGCTCTGAGCTTGCAGAAACTTCTTGCGCGCCAGGTACTCTTGAAATGCTCGCCCGCTTCTCTGTGCTCTCTCGCATTAAACCACCTGAGAACTCATCTATTTATTCTAAAGTGAAGGTTTATGATGGCGAGACGTTAAAGGATACAGACCCAAAAGCCAAGTCTTATCAAGAATATCGCGATTATGCGGGCGTAGATGAAGGTATGGAAGGTTTATCAACGCGTTTTTCTTTCAAAATTTTATCTCGTGTGTTTAATTTTGATAACTCTGAAATTGCAGCAAACCCCGTGCACTTGTTTTATGTTCTAGAAAAACAAATCGAACAAGAGCAATTTCCAGCAGAAATTGCAGAGCGATATAAGGAGTTTATCAAAGGCTATTTGATTCCTAAGTATGTTGAGTTTATCGGGAAAGAGCTGCAAACAGCCTACCTTGAGTCGTATTCTGAGTATGGGCAGAATATATTTGACCGCTACGTCACTTATGCGGACTTCTGGATTCAAGATCAAGAGTACCGCGATCCTGAAACAGGACAGCTATTTGATAGAGCGGCTTTAAATTCTGAACTTGAAAAAATCGAGAAACCAGCTGGGATTAGTAATCCTAAGGATTTCCGTAACGAAATCGTTAATTTTGTATTACGTGCTCGAGCTCATAATGATGGCAATAATCCAACTTGGACCAGTTATGAGAAGTTACGCACTGTGATAGAGAAGAAAATGTTTTCGAATACAGAAGACTTGCTACCTGTTATTTCTTTTAACGCTAAGACTTCAGCTGAAGATCAGAAAAAGCATGATGATTTTATCGATAGAATGATGGACAAGGGTTATACCAAGAAGCAAGTACGCTTGTTGTCTGAGTGGTACTTACGCGTTAGAAAATCATCTTAATAGCTGAAACAATAGGGGGGCTTATGACGAGTTTAATTGATAGACGCCTCAATGCTAAAGGAAAGAGCACTGTGAATCGCCAGCGGTTTATGCGGCGTTATAAAAACCAGATTAAAACATCTGTGAGTAATGCGGTGACTAAGCGTAGTGTCACAGATGTAGAATCTGGAGAAAGTGTAATTATCCCAAGCAAGGATATTAAGGAACCGATTTTTCATCAGGGCTCAGGAGGCACGCGAGAGCGTGTCTTTCCTGGTAATGATCAATTTGTAAAAGGAGATAAGATTGAACGCCCGCCCTCCCAAGAAGGCAGCGGTGGTAAGGGTGAAGCTTCTGACCAAGGTGAAGGCCAAGATGACTTTGCTTTCCAACTTTCAAAAGAGGAATATCTCGATATTTTATTCGAAGACTTAGAGTTACCGAATCTTCAAAAAAATCAACTGAATAAAATTAAGCAATACAAAACTTATCGTGCAGGTTTCACGAATGCAGGTTCAGTCTCTAACTTAAATATTGTGCGTTCATTCCAATCTTCGATTGCTCGTAGAATGGTCATGTCTTCGCAAAAAAGAAAAAAACTTAAGGTATTACAGGCTGAGCATGATGAACTGATCAATATACCGGGCTCTCCGATTGAGAAAATTAACCTCCTGGCCGATGAAATTGCAGATATTCAAAAGCGTATTAAAGCGATCCCATTCCTAGATACTTTTGACTTGAAATACAACAATTTTATGAAGCGGCCTGTGCCTATTAGTCAAGCTGTCATGTTTTGTTTGATGGATGTATCAGGATCTATGGATCAAGCGACGAAAGATATGGCAAAGCGTTTTTATATATTACTTTATTTATTCTTGACTCGAACTTATGAAAATTTAGAAGTTATTTTTATTCGCCATCATACGCAAGCCAAAGAAGTGTCTGAGCATGAGTTTTTCTATTCTCAAGAGACAGGGGGAACTATTGTTTCTAGCGCATTGAAGATGATGTATGAAATTCAAAAGGAGCGTTACCCCAGCGATCAATGGAATGTCTATGTAGCTCAGGCTTCAGATGGAGACAATTGGGCAGATGATTCTCCCAACTGTAAGTCAATATTACATGAACAGATTTTACCTTTTGTGCGCTACTATAGCTATATAGAAATTACAAATCGTGCGCACCAAACACTTTGGCGAGAATATGAAATTTTAGCACAAAATAATCCGCACTTTGTTTTACAGCATATCAGGGACGTGAATGATATTTATCCTGTATTTAGAGAGTTATTTAAAAAACAAACGGGAACATAATTATGGGAAAGGCGAAACGGAAGCCATTATCAGATGGGCCAGATTGGACATTTGAATTAATTCAAGAATATTATGATGAGATTGATAAAGCGGCGAAGCATTTTGGGCTAGAGACGTACCCTAATCAGATTGAAGTGATTACAGCAGAGCAAATGTTAGATGCTTACGCCAGTATTGGCATGCCCATTGGTTACAGTCATTGGTCTTTCGGCCATAAGTTTATTCAAACAGAGCAGAATTATAAGCGTGGTCAGATGGGGCTTGCTTATGAGATTGTCATCAACTCAGATCCTTGTATCGCTTATCTCATGGAAGAAAATACGATGACGATGCAAGCTCTAGTGATTGCTCACGCAAGCTTTGGTCATAATAGCTTTTTCAAGAATAATTATCTGTTTGAAACATGGACAGATGCCAGCTCCATTATTGATTATCTGGTTTTTTCAAAAAACTATATTGCGGAATGTGAAGAGAAGTATGGTATCGATGCAGTAGAGGACTTAGTGGACTCTTGTCATGCATTGATGAATTATGGTGTAGATAGGTATAAACGCCCCTCAGAACTCTCTTTAAAAGAAGAGATACAGCGTCAGCAAGATCGTGAGCGTTATTTACAGTTACAGGTCAATGATTTGTGGCGTACTATTCCGAAGCAGAATAAAAAAAAGAAGGCGGATAAAAGCAATAAGATTAAATTTCCTACTGAGCCGCAAGAGAATATTTTATATTTTATTGAGAAGAATGCACCTTTACTTGAGCCTTGGCAGCGTGAAGTTGTCCGTATTGTACGTAAGATAAGTCAGTATTTTTATCCTCAAAAACAAACGCAAGTTATGAACGAAGGGTGGGCTTCGTTCTGGCATTATACTTTACTCAACTATCTTTATGATCAAGGTAAGCTCACAGACAAGTTCATGTTAGAGTTTTTGCATACACATACTAATGTGATTGCTCAGCCATCTTATAATCATCAATATTATTCAGGTATAAACCCTTATGCTTTGGGGTTTAATATGTTTACTGATATTAAAAGAATATGTGAAAACCCAACGGCTGAAGATAAAGAATGGTTTCCTCAGCTGGTAGGCCAAGACTGGTTGGAAACTCTGCATTCTTCAATGAGAAATTTCAAAGATGAAAGCTTTATCAGCCAATTCTTATCTCCAAAAATTATGCGTGATTTTAAACTATTTAGTATTTTAGATAAGCAAAGCAATAACTTTCTCTCCGTATCGTCGATTCACGATGATTCTGGATATCGACATATAAGACAGGTGCTATCGCAGCAGTACAACCTTTCAAACCTAGAGCCCAACATTCAGGTCAGCGATGTTGCTCTGAAAGGGGATCGCTCTTTAACACTTTCTTATGTTCCACATAATGGTATTCCTTTATCCGAAAGTCGTTCTGAAGTACTCAAGCATTTGCATAGACTTTGGGGGTTTAATGTTAAGCTAGAGCAACATAACAAGGATAAGAAGGAGCTTATTGATTCTTGCCCTGCTAAGGCGAGATGATGGTGGGTCGTGAAGGATTCGAACCTTCGACCAATTGGTTAAAAGCCAACTGCTCTACCGACTGAGCTAAC
>DDNL01000002.1 GCA_002341165.1 Shewanellaceae bacterium UBA2521 | reverse complement strand
GCTTGGTCAAGTGCTACAACGCCTTGATATTTCTGGCCAGCATCAGGAGTAATGGTGATCACAAGTTGTCCAGCTTTAAAAAGCTGTGGTAGAGGTGTGGCGTGGGTAAGCTGTTGCACTGCTTGTTCATCAAACTGTGCTACGGCTCGAACTTGATGCTGATGGGTGCTGCTCACCACAGCAAGTTTGACAGGACCTTCACTTTGTAACTGTAATGTGATCTGGCCTTCAAATTTAAGTGTAGCACTGAGTAGGTTGGTTGCTGCTAGAAGCTCACCTAATAACATGTCTATTCTTTCTGGATAATCATGATGGCGCAGTGATTGCTTCACTGTCTCTTGCAGTTGTATCAGTTCACCACGTATAGGGGCTTCGCTAAAAAGGTAGCGATGAATTGTATCTGTTGTATTACTCATAAAAAAACCATAATGTACATGAAATCAATAATATTTAATATTTTTTTAAGCGCACAATCTCTCGGCGCTGTTTTTTGTTAGGTTTCGAAGTTTTAGGCGTTGCGCATAATGCTTCTTGTGCTTTTTTGGTGACTCTTTTTTGCAGGCTTTCAATTGTCTCTTCGTACAGATTTTGCGCAAGAGCAGCTGAAACTCTCTTTTTTGCACACTGTTTTACAAGGACTGTTTTTTCAACATTTCCTTGTGTGAGAGTAATAAAACTATTGATTTCTATCAATTTACTTGGCTTGCAACGTGCACCATTATAGCGTACTTTGCCACCATTTATCATCTCTTGAGCAATTTTTCTTGTTTTATAAAAGCGTGCTGCAAAGAGCCATGTATCGATGCGTTGACGTGCTGAATTATCCATTTTATTGAAATAGTACTAATATATAGAGAGTTTATATAATCTCTTTCGTAAGGTAACATTGTAACGCAAGGCTTTTGACTTTTATACTTAAAGAGTAATATTATGGTGCTATTGTTCAAAATAATAAGCAGAAAAAGTCTTTCAATAATAATTGGAAGCAGGACATGAGATTTATGGATTATTCGCTCGAACAACTTTTTAATAAAATAAAATTAATACCTATGCAGCCCGTTGCACAGACTGTCAACTGGCTTTTGATTTCATTGAGCGTGTATTGTTTTGCAGAAGTAACTTGGAAGTTGATTCCAGATCACTCAGAACGCTTAACCTGGGAGCCTATTGCGTTAGGTTCAAAAAAAGCTTCACATGTCAATTTGAACCAAATGGCACTTGATGACTTTTTTGGTCAATACGTTGAAGGTGAGTTGCCAGCTTCAGGCGCTATATCGCAAGCTGGTTTTGAAGACGCACCACCAACAACATTAAATATTCGCTTAACGGGGCTTATCGCGTCAGAAAATGAGCGCAGAAGTCTCGCCATTATTGAGTCTGAGGGTAAAGAGCAGATTTATGTTATTAATGATCAAATTATAGGTACGCCTGCTCAGCTCGTAAAAATCTTCCCAGATCGTGTTATTGTTGCGTATTCAGATAAGTCTGAAACTTTGATGTTAGATGGTGTTGAATACAGCCGTATATTAAAAGGTCAATCCAATAAGACACCACACTCCTCTGGTAATGTCAAAAAAACAGGCTCCTTGAGCGCAGAAACGGTTAAAAAACTTCGTAAACAACGCCAAGAGTTTATAAATAATCCAAGTAAAATAGCTGAATTTATCTCCATTATACCCTATAAAGTAAATGGAGAATTGTTAGGTTATCGATTGATGCCAAGAAAAAACAAAGAGCTTTTTCTGGAAGCTGGCTTAAAACCAAATGATTTGGCTAAGTCTATCAATGGCTATAACTTACTAGATATGTCTGAATCCGTTGCCTTAATGAAAGAAGTAAGAAACTTGCAGGAGTTCACAGTAGTGGTTGAGCGAGATGGTCAGCTCGTATCTATATCTGTGGATTTTGCACAAAACTAAATAGAGAATTGTAGTCAAATGAAAATTAAGACAATAAAAAAGAGAATGTATGCGTCAGCGCTGTTGAGTTTAATTTTGGCTCACTCAGATGCTCTATATGCTGATGATCATGTTGCTTCAGCAACAACTGAAGGTGAGCAGTTTTCTGCTAATTTCAAAGAAACAGATATTAAAGAGTTTATTAATACTGTTGCCAAGAACTTAGAAAGAACGGTCGTATTCGATCCTTCTGTACGTGGTAAAATCACGGTGCGTAGTTATGAAATGGTCGATGATGAAAGTTATTACCATATGTTTGAGAGCGTGCTTGAGGTGTACGGCTATGCTGTAGTCGAGCAACCAAGTGGTCTGCTGAAAATTATAAAAAGTAAAAAAGCCAAGTCTGCCGCTATTCGCTTAGCTCATGATGGTGAGCCGGGCACCGGAGATGAAATGGTGACGCGTATTGTGCCTGTATACAATGTCAATGTGCGTCAGCTGGCTCCAATTTTGCGTCAGTTAAGTGATAATGCCGGTGGCGGAAATGTCTCACCTTATGAGCCATCAAATGTTCTCATGATTACAGGCCGCGCTGCAGCGGTTGAGCGCTTAGTCAATATCGTTAAACGTGTTGACTTGCAAGGCGATATTGCTATCCAAGTTGTCAAGCTCAAATATGCTTCAGCAAGTGAGCTTGTGCGTATTATCGAGTCGTTGAACCGTAATAAAAGATCATCTCGAACTTCAAGTAAACAAGTTAAAGTTGTTGCTGATGAACGTACCAATTCTATTATTGTCACAGCAGGTGGAAAAGAGAGAGCGCGTACTATTCGCCTGATTCATCGTTTAGATGGTGAACTAGAAACACAAGGCAATACCCAAGTGCGTTATATGAAGTATGGCAAAGCTGAAGAAATAGCAGATGTGCTTGCTGGTTATGCAAAAGCTCTAACAGATAAAAGCAGTAAAGGTAAATCTACTAAATCTAAGAGTTCAGGCAAATCTGATGTTAAAATCACCTTTCACAAGGCAACGAATTCCCTCGTGATGACAGCTGAGCCCAGTGAGATGGCGCAGCTCAACTCTGTGATAGATAAGCTCGATATTCCTCGAATGCAAGTTCATATTGAAGCCATTATTGTGGAAGTGGAAGAGAGTGATGGTTTTGCTTTTGGTATAGATGCCGTCGCTGATCCTGCTTCAAATCAGTTTGGTCTGGTGCAACATAAGACGGATAATACACCTCAAATATCCCAAATTGGAGCCGGTGTGTGGGGTGAGAGAGGTGATGATGCTGCTGGGGCGTTAGCTGGTGCCGCGAAAGATCTGAATGTTACTATGCTGGCTCTTAAGTATAAAGATTGGGCTTTTCTATTGAAAGCGCATTCATTAAAGAGTAATTCTAATGTTCTCTCTACGCCACATATTACGACCTTGGATAACCAAGAAGCTGTGTTTTCTGTGGGGCAATCGGTGTCTGTTCAATCACAAACATCAGGCTCTGGTAGTAGCGCTGATGTATTTAAAACAAATTATGAGCAAAAGGATGCCGCTACGACACTTAAAGTCACTCCGCAGGTTAATGCGGGTGGTTCGATGGTTAACCTGACCATCGAGCAAACGTCTGATGAATTAGGCACCGTTGATGGGAATGGTCAGCCAACTTTTACGAAGCGTAAGTTAACAAGCTCTATAGATGCGCGTACAGGAGAGATTATTGTCGTGGGTGGTTTAATCAAAGAGAAAACTATCGAAACGCAGTCTAAAGTTCCTTTCCTAGGTGATATTCCTATTTTAGGAGAGCTATTTAAATCAACGTCGACTTCAAATAAAAAAACCAATCTCATTATCTTTATTAAACCGACCATTATTCAAGACAGTGAGACTATGTATGCCTTATCTGGCCGCAAGTATAACTATATGCGTGCGATGCAATTACATAATAATGATGAGGGCGTAGAGTCGTTGTTAGCACCTTCTTATACGACGACTTTAAAACCTTGGCAATCACAGGCCCTGCATTCGGAAGAGGTGCAGAAGATTCTAGATAAGTACCCACAGCGTTTTCCTCTAGAAAATACGCCGGCATCTCAGTATATTAAGCCGAGCATGCCACAGCCTGAAGTTGTACCTGAGGCAGAGCAAGAGATGTCTGAAGAAGAGGTTATGTACGAGCCAGCTCCTTTATCTGTACCACAGGAAGTCATTGAGCCAAGGCAAGAGATGAAACCTGAAGAGATGAAACCCGAAGAGATGGAGGTTGAGCCTCCAGTATCTGACGAAGAGGTCATAGAAGCTGCTGCAAGCTCATCAGGAGCAAAATCCGGAGCGGTAAAGACAAAGCCTGAATCAATAAAAGTGACTCCCGCAATTACTCAGCCTGAAGCAGCACCTGCTTTGAGCCAATCAGAAGTGAAGCCTGAGCCAAAGCGTGAGTCTGCAACGGTTGAGGCTAAGCCTGAAGTGAATACGGTTGAAGCTGAAATCACCAAGCCTGAAGCGGCATCTGCTTTGAGTCAATCAGAAGTGAAGCCTGAGCCAAAGCTTGAGTCTGCAACAGTTGAGGCTAAGCCTGAAGTGAATACGGTTGAAGCTGAATTCACCAAGCCTGAAGCAGCGCCTGCTTTGAGCCAATCAGAAGTGAAGCCAGAGCCAGAGCTTGACTCTGCAATGGTTGAAACTCAGCCTGAAGTTAAACCTGCTTTGAGTCAGTCCGACATGACACAAGAGGTGCAATTGCAACCTGTTGTTGAGACAGAGACTCCAGCTGTACCATCTCAACCTGAAACGACTATGCCTTTGTTTGATTCTGAGGGTAACATACAGACGCAACCTTCAGAGGCTCGGTTCTAATGTACGAAGAACAAGATTTATCTGATGAAAAAAAAGCTGAATTGAATCAGCCTGAATCGGATGCGGTCGATGATGCAATGGAGGTGAGCACGTTTTCTCGCTTGCCTTTTTCTTTTGCAAAACGTCATTCCTTATGCTTAAGCCATCCATTATTACCTTTACCAGAAGGGGACACCCACTCTGAGCGTACTTTTGATGATGCGCAGCCTTTGTCTTTGTTTTACACCGAGCAAACCAGCTTAGATCAGCTTTTAGAGGTGCGTCGCCACTTTGAAAGTCAATTGCCCACTGTGTTGTTAAGCAATGAAGATTTTGATGAAATTCTCATGCTGCGTTATCAGCAAAATTCATCAGAAGCACAACAAATGATGGAAGATATAGGCAATGAGATGGATTTGTTTTCTTTAGCAGAAGAGCTACCTAAAACAGAAGACTTGCTTGATACTGAAGACGATGCACCCATCATTAAATTGATCAATGCTTTGTTATCAGAAGCCATCAAAGATGATGCGTCCGATATTCACATTGAAACCTATGAAACACAATTGGTTGTGCGTTTCCGTATTGATGGTGTGTTAAAAGAAGTTTTAAAACCCAATCGCAAACTCTCTTCTGTTTTGGTGTCTCGTATTAAAGTTATGGCGCGTCTTGATATTGCCGAGAAACGTATACCGCAAGATGGTCGTATTTCATTACGTATTGGTGGTCGCGCTGTGGATGTGCGCGTGTCAACCATGCCTGCAAGTCATGGAGAGCGCGTGGTATTGCGTCTTCTTGATAAAAGTGCAGGCCGTTTAACTTTGCAGCAGCTGGGAATGACTCCTTCTATTCGCGAAAAGTTTGAAGTCATCATCCGTCGTCCGCACGGTATTATTTTGGTTACAGGTCCAACAGGTTCAGGTAAAAGTACTACTTTATATGCTGGACTTAATGCGATTAACTCAAGTGATCGAAATATCTTAACAGTTGAAGATCCTGTGGAGTATGAATTAGAAGGTGTAGGCCAAACTCAAGTCAACCCAAAAGTAGATATGACCTTTGCGCGAGGCTTGCGTGCTATTTTGCGTCAAGATCCGGATGTGGTCATGATTGGTGAGATCCGTGATTTAGAAACAGCGCAAATAGGTGTACAAGCTTCTTTAACAGGGCACTTAGTTTTGTCTACATTGCATACGAATACAGCAATTGGCGCTATTACACGTTTGCAAGATATGGGAATGGAACCATTTTTAGTCTCTTCGAGTTTGTTAGGTGTCATCGCACAGCGCTTAATTAGAACTTTATGCGGTGATTGTAAAGCAGAGCACTCGCCTACAGATCAAGAACGTAGACTTTTAGGTGTTGATGATGACTTTTCTGGGCATGTTTATCGCTCTGTAGGGTGTGAAGCTTGTGGTCAAAGTGGTTATCGCGGTCGAACAGGTATTCATGAAATCTTAGTGGTTACAGATGAAGTGCAAGAGTTAATTCATACAGGTGCTGGTGAAATTGCTATTGAACGTGTGATTCGCCACAGTACGCCGAGTATCCGTGAAGATGGATTTAGTAAAGTCTTAAATGGTGAAACGACATTTGAAGAAGTTCTGCGTGTAACGAGAGAGGATTAGTTATGCCTGCTTTTGAATATAAAGCCCTAGATAAACAAGGAAAAAATAAAAAAGGGGTCGTTGAAGCAGATAGTATGCGTCAAGCTCGTTCTTTATTACGTGAACAAGGCCTTTTCCCTACGGATGTTGAAGCTGTTGTAGAGAAAGAGAAGAAAGAATCAAAAAATACGTCAGGTTTTACCCTC
The DNA here is from genome assembly GCA_002341165.1 of Shewanellaceae bacterium UBA2521. GTDB lineage: Bacteria > Pseudomonadota > Gammaproteobacteria > Enterobacterales > Shewanellaceae > UBA2521. The sequence goes on along the minus strand of DDNL01000002.1, from coordinate 10,028 downwards.
TTCAAACCGAAAATCTCGGTCTCTGAACTGGCTTTGATGACTCGACAACTCTCTACGCTTGTTGCTGCTTCGTTACCTATTGAAGAGGCACTCAAAGCGGTAGCTCAGCAAACAGAAAAACCGCGTATTGCAGGTATGTTAGCTGCGGTGCGCTCGCGTGTTGTTGAAGGCTATACGCTTGCTGAATCCATGGCTGAATATCCTCATATTTTTGATGAGCTGTTTGTGGCTATGGTTGCTTCAGGAGAAAAATCAGGTTATCTTGATGTTGTGCTCAATCGTTTAGCTGACTACACAGAGCGTAGTCAACAAATGTCGTCTAAAATCACGCAGGCTATGATTTATCCAATTATGTTGACGTTGGTCGCTATTGGGGTGATCAGTATCCTGCTGGTTTCTGTTGTTCCACAAGTGGTCGGGCAGTTTGAACATATGGGGCAATCTTTACCCGCATCCACTCAATTTTTAATTGCGGCGTCAGACTTTCTTGCGGCTTATGGTGTTTTTATCGTGGCGCTGATTCTTGTAGGCATCATGACGCTTAATCGGCTTTTAATGAAGCCTGATTTTCGAATGCGCTATGATACCTTTATCTTGACTTTACCTGTTTTAGGTAAAGTCACACGTAGTTTAAATACATCAAGATTTGCGCGTACGCTTAGTATTTTAACAGCCAGTGCTGTGCCTTTACTTGAAGCGATGCGTATTGCTTCAGATGTATTGATTAATCGCCAAATTAAGTATGCTGTGGTTGAGGCATCTAACCGAGTTCGAGAAGGTGCTAGTTTGTATGCATCTTTACAGCAAACTAAACTTTTTCCGCCTATGATGCTCTATATGATTGCTTCAGGTGAGAAAAGTGGTGAGCTTGAACAAATGTTAGAGCGTGCAGCAGATACGCAAGATAAAGATTTTGAAGCAAAAGTAACACTGGCACTAGGTATTTTTGAGCCGATGCTCGTTGTGTCTATGGCAAGTATTGTCTTATTTATTGTCATGGCAATTTTACAGCCCATTATGGCTATGAATGAGATGTTTTAGTTAAATAAGAGGAATTTTAATATGCAGTATTCACGTACAAACCAAGGTTTTACCTTACTAGAGATTATGGTTGTTATTGTGATTTTAGGTTTACTTGCTTCTATGGTAGTACCTAATTTAATGGGTAACAAAGAGCAAGCAGATACGCAAAAAGCAGTTTCTGATATCACAGCTCTGGAAAACTCTCTCGATATGTATAAATTAAATAACAGACGTTACCCTACAACAGAACAAGGTTTAGCAGCTTTGGTAGAACAGCCCTCAGCAGAGCCTATACCACGTAACTATCCAGACAAAGGTTATATTCGTCGCTTGCCGACCGATCCATGGGGAAATGACTATCTATATGAAAGTCCAGGCCAGCATGAAAAAAGAGACGTGTACTCTATGGGTCCTGATATGGAAGCGCAAACAGAAGATGATATCGGTAACTGGAACTTAGCAGATTATCAAAATTAATGTATAAGCATCGATTGGCCGCTCGGGGTTTTACTTTACTTGAAATTATCCTGGTTGTGTTTGTGATCAGCATGACTGCATTTTTCATTGTGCCCTCTGGTTCAGCCGAAAACCCTTATACTAAGTTAGAGCAAGAAGCCGCACGTTTTATACGTGTGGTTGAGCTTTCTCAGCAAGAAGCCCTACTTTCAGGACAGTTTCTTGCTTTGGTAGTTGAGTCTGATCATTATCAAGTGTTTCAGGTTAAATCTTTACAAAACTCGATATCAGGTATGACAAGCCAGCAGCGAAATCAGCTTTCAGACGACGATGTTTTGCAGATCGATTTAGAAAAATCAGTTGTTGGATTTGAGTGGGAAGAGCTTCAGCGTAAAGAGTTTCTTAAATACGAGGCTAAAGAAGAGCTTGTTTTTGCTACAGAAGTAGATGGGTTACGTTTAATTGATCAGGAAGAAGATCCTTCTGATTCGGTTAAAGATCAGTTGGGCCGTAAAGCAAAAAATGAGAGTTTTGATGTGCAGTTTGATAAAGTTCCACCTGCACAAATTTTATTTTTTCCAAGTGGTGAGATGTCGCCTTTTACTTTAACGATGCAATGGCAAGAAGACAAACAGTACTACACCATGTACGTTAAAGGCGACATGATGGGACGTGTACAGTTACTTGATGAACAAAAGCAAGAGATTGATCCCTAATGAAGAACAAGCACTCAAAACAGTCGGGTATGACCTTGCTTGAGGTGATGGTTGCTTTGTCTATTTTTTCTATTGCAGCGATGGCTATAATGAACAGTTTGACTCAGCAAATCAGAAACTTACCTTATGTGGAAGAGTCTCTCCTCGCGGGTTGGGCTGCAAACAATCGTATGGTTGAAGAGCAGTTTAAAAAGAAGCATTCAGGCGGCAAAACTAAAGGTAAGTTTGAAAAAGAAATGATGGGACGTCAGTTTTATTGGCAAACAGATGTAAAAAGTTCAGGTGAAGGATACCGTGTTATTACTGTAAGTATAAGTGATACAGAAGAGTTCGAGCGTACGCTTGCGGAGTTACAGTTTTATGAATGGTAGAACGAGCACGCGAGGTTTTACTCTACTTGAGGTGTTGATTGCAATGACCATTTTTGCCTTCATCGGTATGGCTTGTAATGCTGTTTTACAATCTGTAATGAGGAATGATGAGGTCACTCGTAAGTATGATAAACATCTTAAATACTTGTCCCAAGGTATGAGTCTTGTTGAGCGTGACTTATCTCAGCTCGTTGACCGAGACATGTATGCAGATCAAAAGAGTACTAAACAGTATATCAGTCACGAAAGTGGTGGAACACGAAGTGTTATTGATGCTGATGCGCAAGGAGAGACACTGATATTTACCCGTTCAGGATGGCTAAACCCCCAAGGTATGTTACCAAGAGGGCAAATTCAGATGGTGGCTTATTTAGTTAAAGAAAACAAATTAGAAAGACGCAGCTATATTTATCCTGAAAGTGTTCTAGGTGAAGAGCCAGATAAAACGATTTTATATGAGGGTGTTCAGGAAGTTCATTTTCGGTTTCGTGAAAACGGGAGCTGGAAAAACACCACATCAGGTGAAAAAATGCCACAAGCGATTGAGCTGGAAATTCTATTTGAAGATGAAACGAGCATTGTGCGTAAATTTGTTGTTGCGAAAGGCGTATAAGACCATAGAGATCTGATGTATGACCTTTTGATTAAAAGCGCAAACTATAGGCAATAATTATACATGTATAACCGAAACCAAAAAAATGTGACAGAACAATCAGGCGTTGCTTTAATTGTGGTATTGATGATGGTTGCCATTATTTCTTCAGTAGCGGTACAAATTTCATCGCGAACACAGTTTGCGATGGCACGTAGTATGAATCAAACTGCTTATGATCAGTCTTACTGGTATGCTTTAAGTGCAGAAAGGCAAATTGTGAATTTACTTTTAATGGAGCTCAAGCGAAGTGAAGTGGTGCACCTTGGCCAAGTTTGGGCTGAAGGTCGCAATGAACCCATACCTTTACCTATGTATAGTGCAGAAGGGATTACGGTGAGTGTTCAGTTGTCTGACTTGCAAAGCTTTTTTAATGTTAACGTGTTCGCGAAAAAAGCGCAGGGCTCAACCTCGGGCACTTCGACTCCTCAAAGTAATTCAAGTTTAGATAAAAAAAGTGATTTTGATAAGATATATGCACACTTACTCATGGCGCTAGGTTTAGATCAAACTGATGCGGAGCGACTTAGAGATTTATTGGCTGATTTTATTGATGCAGATGGTCAGATGCGTGATGCTGGAGCAGAAAGTGAAAACTATGCAGCAAAGCCTGTACCTTATAAAGCGCGAAATGGATTACTTTCAGAGATTAGCGAGCTTCGCTCAGTTATAGGTTATAATCAAAGAGTTTTTCAAGGTGTAAAACCTTTTGTATATGCTTTACCTACAGCAGACAGTAAGATCAATGTGAACACCATTGATAAAATGCACGCACCTTTACTGCGAGCTATTCTTGCAAAGGATCTCCTAGATGATGTAGGTTTATCTGATGTGTTGAATCTTATCGAGAAAAGACCAGAAAAAGGCTGGCAAAAGGTAGATGACTTTATAAAGGATATGAAAGATAAGCTTGACACTACAACAGTAAGAGATGATGCATCATTGAAGAAAATAGTGGACGTGAAAAGTGAGTATTTTTTGTTGCGTATTCAAGTGCTCACATATGAGAGAAGCTTTATTTTAAATAGTTTATTGCACTATAAGAATAAAAAGTCAATAGACGTTTTAAGGCGCCAGTTTGGTGGCTAGGTAATTAAATGGCGGTATAGAAAAAGAATGAGCGAACAATTATTTATTCGGTTAGGCTGGCGCGCAGAACAAGCCTGTCAATGGCTTGTTTATTCAGACACGCATCAGCAAACGATTGCATCGGGTACAGTGCCTGCTGCATTAGAGCTTGATAAACTTCAAGAATATGCTGAAGGGCGTACGGTGACTGCGCTTGTTTCAGCGTCTGCGATGCAACTGACATCAGTTGAGATGCCGGAAAAAGCGCAAAGGCAGGCTCTAAAAACGATTCCTTTCCTTTTAGAAGATCAAGTTGTTGCTGAAATTTCAAGCTTGCATTTTGTGGTGGGTGCTCGAAATGAAAATGATGTTCAGGTGGGTATTGTCGCTGACGATCAGATGGAAGCTTGGGTTCAATGGCTTGCAGCTGCCGGCTTGAAAGTTAAGGCTATTTTACCGGATTGCTTAGCTGTACCTTTAGCTCAACACGAGTGGGCAGCATTGCAAATTGAAGAGCAGTGGCTTTTTCGTATGGGTCCTGATAAAGGAATGACCGTTGATAAACCCTGGTTATCCCTCGTTGCAGAGAGAGTGAAAAAAGAATGGGCCGATGATGAGCGATATTTACCGGAAATCACAGCTTATACGCCTGTACAAGAAGATTTCCCTTGGCAAGCGCATGAGAGCTTGCAAGAGCAACCTATGCTTACGTTAGCAAAAGGTGCTCCTACTGTATCTATGAATTTATTAACCGGACAATATCTACCCAAAAGAGAACTTGGAAAAAATTGGCTTATATGGCGTAATCCTTTGATATTTTTGGGTGTGTTTTTGCTCGTGAGTATGCTCAGTAAAGCCGTAAATATCGTATATAATGATGCTGCAACTGAAGAGATCAAGCAGCAAATTATGTCTGTATATAATAAAGTCAAGCCTGACTCCAAAATGAATGTTAACTTAGTGAAGAAGGATATGACTGCCGAGCTAGCGCGTCTAGAAAGTGCGGGACAGGGTGGACTTTTCTTTGATATGTTAGAGGGCATTCAAAAATCATTACATCAATTTGCCGCGATTCAGGTTGATTCAATGAAGTTTGATGCGAATCGACGTGAATTTGTTTTACAGATTCAATCGGTTGATTATGCGACGATTGAGAGCTTTGAAAATCAGTTAAGTCAAAAGCTTGATGTAAAAAGTGGTGCTATGAACACAGAAGGCAGTGTTGTAAGCGGTAAGCTTGTGATAAAGGAGCTGTAGAGATGCGCATGTGGCTATCTGAACAATATGAACAATCGATGAAGGCATTGCAGCCTTTGCATGATAAATGGTTAGGCTTAGCATACAGAGAGCGCCAGTTTCTCAGCGTTGCTATTGTTGCATTTTTAGTTTCTTCTTTTTATTGGATGATATGGAATCCGCTTCATGTCGCAGCTGAAGAATCGCAGGTGCAGTTAACTAAGCAGCTCAATACTTTGAGTGATGTGAAATCTATGGGAAATCAGATTTTTACTTTAAGTGGGCAAAGTGGTCAGAGACAGTCCAACTTATCCAGTGTTGCTTCTCGCAGCGCGCTAGAATATGGTGTGTCTGTGGTACGTATGCAACCTCGAGGTGAAAGGCTTCAGCTTATGCTTGAACCGATTCCCTTTAATAAGCTGCTGAAATGGTTGGCTTTTTTAGTTGAAAAGCAAGGTGTGTCTATTGATGTCCTTGATATTGCTAGAACTGAAATATCAGGTGTGATTCAAGTCAATAAATTACAGTTATCAAGGTAAGTAACAGAAAGAGTTAGGTCGTGATAAAGATAAAAAAGAAAAGTATATTTATTATAGTGTGCATATATGTGGTGAGTCTGTTGGCTCTGTTACCAGCTCGTTTGCCTTTGTCTTTTGTTCCTGAACAGGTGTCTTTAAAAGGTGTTAGTGGTACCATTTGGAATGGCCGTATTGAAACGGTGCGCTTTCGTGATCTGCAGTTAGAGCAGTTTAAGTGGGATGTTCATGGTTTAGCATTTTTATGGTTATCATTAGATGTAGATGTATCTTTTGGAGGTACGAAAAGTGTAACCAAGGGTAAGGCTAATCTGCTACTTTCTCCTGTAAGTATGAAGGTGGAAGATGCTTCCTTTGATACAGATCTGAGAACTCTGATATCGGGCTTGAAAATTGAAATACCTTATAGCAGTCCCGAGCAATTAAATGGTCACGTTTCTTTGCTGTTACAAGAGTATGCATACGATACGCCTTACTGTAAGTCACTCACAGCACATTTTGAAAGTCGCGATCTTGATTATCGTAGCCAGTTTGGTGATTTTCTATTGGGTGATTTTGCTGTCGATTTAGCCTGTCAAGAAGGTGTTTTACAAATTACAGCAGATAAGAGTCATAACGACTTAGGTCTTAATGCGAAAATTGAGCTTTCACCCGATCAAAACTTCACTATATTAGGTAGTATAGAGCCTACAGAGAAGATGCCTCCTGATTTGAAGTCCATGCTAGGGTTTTTAGGGCAGCCAGATAGTTCGGGGCGTTATCCTCTTGAGTTTCAGGGCAAGCTTCCTTAAATTTTTACAGATTAACTAGGATTTATTATGTTGAAGGATCGTTGTAAGCCTAAGATTTTAGCTACTGATGTTGTCGCTTCAAGCCATGTGTTTGACATTGAGCGTGTACATTTAAAGTTTGGAAATGGTGTCGAGCGTTATTATGAACGCATGAAAGGAAGAAGTACCGGTGCTGTAATGATAGTACCTTTACTTGATGATAAGACGCTTTTGCTAGCAAGTGAGTACGCTGTAGGTACGGAACAATATGAGCTTACTTTTCCCAAAGGTATGGTTGATAGAGGTGAGTCTGCTGTTGATGCAGCTAATAGAGAGTTACAAGAAGAAGTAGGTTATGCTGCAAGAGAGTTGATTCCTTTGAAGCATCTGGCTTTATCGCCTGGTTACTTCCCGAGTCAAATGTCTATTTTTTTAGCGCGTGACTTGTATGAAAGCCACTTGCAAGGAGATGAGCCTGAACCTGTAGAATTAGTCAAGCATCCGCTTGATGACTTGGATGGATTGCTGTCTAACCCACTTTTCTCTGATGCACGTTCAGTTGCTGCATTATTTCTAATGCGAACCTATTTACAGTTAGGTTATTAGTATGAAATGGCATCAAGAACTCTACCATGTTGTGTCTATAGTGCGACAAGCGGGGCAGATTGTTCTTGATATGTATCAGCAGCAAGATGTTAAAACTTGGCTTAAACCCGATCAGTCTCCTGTAACACAGGCAGATATGGCATCTCACGACTACCTGATACAAGAGCTTGCTCAGTTAACTCCGAGTATACCTATTATCTCAGAAGAAGATACGCTAAATGTAGAGCCTGCCGATTGTTATTGGTTGATTGACCCTTTAGATGGTACAAAAGACTTCATTCAAAGGACGGGACATTTTGCTATATCGGTGGCCTTGATTGATCAGCATAGGCCTGTTTTAGGTGTAATTTATGTGCCTGTCACTCAAGACTGTTACTATGCTTTAGAAGGTCTTGGAGCCTATAAAGATATTCAGAATCAAGCACAGTCACCTATTGCTGCGTGCGCTCTTGGTACACAAGATAAGTTGCGTTTAGCGATCAGTCCTCGCGAGTCATCTGAACGGTATTTAGCGAAGCTCAATCCATATTTTCAGTATACTTTTATTAAAAAAGGAAGTTGCTCTCTCAAATGCAGTCTTGTTGCCGATAATTTAGCAGATATTTATATAAGAAAGGGTGGTACAGGATTGTGGGATACGGCGGCTGCGCAATGTATTTTAGAACAAATGGGCGGCGCTATTTTATCTTGGAATTTAGAACCCTTAAGCTATGACGTGAATCAGGGATTAGTTAATCCAGATTTTATTGCCGTGTGTTCAACAAACTTTGATTGGGCACATGTATTACATTCCAAAAAACATGAAAGTAAATAAAGCAGTTGAGCTTTATAATGAGTATAAAAAGGGAGAAATTTATGAAAGTAGCAGTACTTGGTGCAGCAGGTGGTATTGGTCAAGCGTTGTCTTTGCTCTTAAAAAATAGTTTACCTGCGGGAAGTGATTTATCTCTTTATGATGTAGCACCTATTACTCCAGGTGTTGCCGTCGATTTAAGCCATATCCCCACTGCGGTACAGACAAAAGGTTTTGCTGGCGATGATTTGCCTAATGCACTGCAAGGTGCTGATATTGTTTTGATTTCAGCGGGTGTTGCGCGTAAGCCAGGCATGGATCGAGCGGATTTATTCAATACCAATGCTGGTATTGTTCAATCTTTGATTGAAAGCTGTGCTAAAAATTGTCCAAAAGCTTGTATCGGTATTATTACCAATCCTGTCAATACAACCGTGGCGATTGCTGCTGAAGTATTAAAAAAAGCAGGTGTTTACGATAAAAATAAACTGTTTGGCGTGACGACTTTAGATGTTATTCGTTCAGAAACTTTTGTGGCTGAACTTAAAGGGTTGGATGTCGATCAGGTGCAAGTACCTGTCATCGGTGGTCATAGCGGTGTGACGATTTTACCACTTTTATCTCAAGTTGAAAAAGCTCAGTTTAGCGATGATGAAATTGCAGCACTGACCAAAAGAATCCAAAATGCAGGCACAGAAGTTGTCGAAGCTAAAGCTGGTGGAGGTAGCGCAACCTTGTCTATGGGGTTAGCTGCTTGTCGGTTTGGTTTATCCTTGCTGCGTGGACTTCAAGGTGAAAAGGGCGTGGTTGAGTGCGCCTATGTTGAAGGTTCTGGAGAGCATGCCCGCTTTTTTGCCCAACCTGTAGTGTTAGGCACATCAGGTGTCCAAGAGATACTTTCGTATGGCAAAATCTCAGACTTCGAACAAAAATGTTTAGACGACATGTTAGAGACTTTAAAACAAGATATCACTAAAGGTGAAGAGTTTGTGGGTTAAAGAGATAAGTTAAAGCGTTTAATCTACGGCAAAGCCTTATGCTCTATGGAAGATAAGGCTTTCTTTTTGCTCAGTATTTGCGCTCAATGGATATGCGTGCTAACGCTTGTAGAGCTTGTTTAGCAGGAGAGTTAGGTACTATACTAAGTGCTTCTAGAGCAAGTTCTGCCTCTTGTTTCGCTTGCTGCTTGGTATAAGCCAAAGCGCCTGTTTTATGCAAAATAGAAGTGATCGCTTCTATTTCGTCGGATTGACCTTGCTCTATGGCTGTATGAATGATGTGGCGTTCATTTGCAGATGCTTGAGTCAGTGCATAGATAATGGGTAATGTCACTTTGCCCTCAGCAAGATCATCTCCCACATTTTTGCCCAGAATCGCGTCGTCTGCTGAGTAATCTAAGAGGTCATCGGTGATTTGAAAAGCCATACCTAGATGACGACCATAATCTTTGAGTGCTATCTCTTGCTGATAACCCGTTTGTGCAAGCATGGCTCCAAGCTGTGTAACAGCCTCGAATAAAGATGCTGTTTTACAGTAGATAGTTTGTCTGTAAGAAGCTTCATTGATCTCGCAGTTACGGCTGTTGGTCAGTTGCAGCACTTCACCTTCGGCTAGAGATTTAGTTGTGCTTGCTAAAACCTTGATAACAGATAAATGTTCCATTTCTGCCATAAGTTGGAAAGCTTGACTGTAAAGAAAATCACCCACTAAAACGCTTGCGGCATTACCAAATACGGCGTTAGCAGTTTGTTGTCCACGCCTTAGAACTGAGTGATCGACAACATCATCATGTAAAAGAGTT
>DDNL01000045.1:32784-55921 GCA_002341165.1 Shewanellaceae bacterium UBA2521 | reverse complement strand
CACTCCCCATCATTGCCAATTGATGCAATACTTCGGAGTCGCAAGATAATCTTGCGCCTACATCAAGTAAGTAAGACATTTTATTTGGCTTATAAGGAATAGGGGTAATCAGTGCTGGACGATCAATGTGCGGGACAGTACCTAAGATCACCTTCGACATCCCAATTAAAGCACCTGTATTGCCTGAACTCACACAAGCATCTGCGTGTCCTGCTTTAACCCAATCTAAAGCAACTCGCATTGAACTGTCTGTAGCATGTCTTAGCGCAGAAATTGGATTGTCATCCATACTCACAACTTGCTTCGTATGTACGATTTTAAGTCGCTTATATGCGCTGAGGTTATGGAGTTTTTGCTCTTCTATGATGCGACTAAGCGTGTGTTCATCACCGAACAAAAAGATAGATAAAAAGGTGTGTTTTTGCAGTGCTTTTATTGCCGCATAAACGGCAACATGGGGGCCGAAATCACCCCCCATAGCATCTAACGCAAGCGTCAGACTTTTCATAGAAAGAGTTACTTATTAATCACTTTCTTGCCACGATAGAAACCATCAGCAGTCACATGGTGACGTAGATGTGTTTCACCAGTTTGTGCGTCAACAGAAACTTGTGCACCTGTTAATGCATCGTGTGAACGGCGCATGCCACGCTTCGAACGAGTTTTACGGTTTTGTTGTACAGCCATTGAATGTGCTCCTCATTAATTACGTTTTTTCAATGATGCTAACGCAGCAAATGGATTTTTGCGCGTTTCCTCGACGTTTGGTATATCTCCAATCGTCACATCATGGTTACCTGAAAAACAATCATCATTAGAATGGGACGGTATCAGAGGTATAGCTAACATTAGTTCATCTTCAATAAGATGGTGCAAATGAATGCTCTCTTGCTCATCCGTTTCTATGACGTCATATATCTCAGGCAACGCTTCTAAATTTTCTGTCTCATCAACTGGACTATAGCAAAATTCTGCCTTAAGTCCTTGATGATAAGGTTTCATACAGCGCTGACACAAGAGTGACACTTCAGCCGTTGCTGTACCTTTTATATAAGGTAAACCTTGAACATCGACACCAAATGTAATTTCAGCTTTGACATCAGAGCAGGCTCCACAACTTGATTCAAGTAAGCGTTTTAAATGCTTAGAAGGAACCACGCCGTCAAGGGATATGCCTTGTCTAGCTGCTTTTTTAGGGTCTATTAAAACGGGTATTTTAGTATCTCGCATGGTGCGCATCATATCCTAGTATCTGATTATGTCAAGTAATAAGCTATCGCTTTTAACTGACAACTGAGGTAACAATCCCCCAACTGTCTAAATTAACAACAGGATGACACCAACTCAATCAAACTGTTGCCAATTTTACCTGTTTTACCCATCAAATTCCAGACTTAAATCTTGTATTTTATAAGAATCACCCTAAACTAAGCCCTATTTTATCATTTACAGAATCAAAGGCTATATATGACCTTACCTTTAGTACTTGCATCAACGTCTATCTATCGAAAAGAGCTTCTTAATAAACTTCAATACACGTTCACATGTGCTGCACCTCATGTAGATGAAACCCCTTACCCTGATGAGTCAGCCCAAGATCTTGTATTTCGTCTAGCGCAATCTAAAGCAAAAGCTATCGCTGCAACTATGCCTGAACATCTCATTATTGGCTCTGATCAAGTTGCTGTTGTGGATGGAACTATACTAGGTAAACCTTTAACTGAATCTAAAGCTATTGCACAACTAGGCTATCTCAGTGGTAAGACAGTAACCTTTTTAACCAGCTTATGCCTTTTAAACAGCAAAACAGATCATATGCAGACCTGTGTTGAACCTTATACTGTACATTTTCGTGAGCTTGACCAAGAAGACATTGCAAAATACGTCAAAAAAGAGCAACCACTACATTGTGCTGGAAGCTTTAAAAGTGAAGGGCTTGGCATCACCTTGTTCGAACGGCTCGAAGGTCGAGATCCAAATACCCTGATTGGCTTACCTCTCATTGCTCTTATCGACTTTCTTCATCAAGAAGGCATTTCTGTGCTGAAATCTTAACTAGAAGCCAGCTTTTCGTAGAGGCAATGGCGTTTTTATAGGTGGGGGAATATAAAAATAGTACCCTACCTCACTTAAATGCTTTTGTATCACTTCCATAGCAACTCCTGTCAAAAGCTTATGCTTTGCAGCCACTATAGCCATGACAAACACAGGCTCTGCGAACTGCTCTCGCAAAGTTTGGGGTAAAGAATCAAAATGATCCTTTTCAGGAAAATAAAGGTAAGCACCTGATATTCTAGTGCTTTTGTATGCGTACACTAATTTGAACATAATAAATAATCATAAGATGACTTGTCTATAATTTCTGCGCATTATAACATAACCTATAAAGCAAATATATGTATCTATCTATGAATACAACAACTGAGCAAAATACGACCCAATCTTCATCTGTAGTTGAACTGAAAGGTTCAACCTTCACCATGTCCGTTTTGCATATTAAAACAACTCATATTCCAAGCATTGTAGCTTCTTTAGAGCAGAAAGCTGCGCAAGCGCCTCAGTTTTTTATAGGGCTACCTCTTGTGCTTGAACTCAGTGCTATAGCGCATAACAACATCGATCTGAAACAGCTTAAGTCAGAGCTCAGCTTACGCCATTTTGTGGTAGTCGGCATTATCAAATCTAGCAATATGATGAATCAGCAAGCCAAAAGTATAGGCATTGCAACACTCACGCATAAAGCAGTGAACCAAAAGCCCGTCATGCAAGCCAAACCATCAGGCACTAAAGTTGTGCACAAAAATATACGTTCAGGGCAGCAAATCTACGCGGCACAGTCCGATTTAGTCATTTTTGGTAGTGTCAGTAACGGCGCTGAAGTCATCGCCGATGGCAGTATTCACATCTATGGTACACTCCGAGGTAAAGCTATGGCAGGTGCAGAAGGCAATGCATCATCTTGCATCATCACTCAAAGCCTAGAAGCTGAGTTAATCTCTATTGCTGGTCAATATTGGCTTTCTGAAAGTCTGTTGCAATATGAGCAAATAGGTAAAAGCTGCTGTGTTGCACTCAATGGAGAATCTCTCTCACTCACCCCATTCAATCTATAACACTTATTTAAAGGAACACCTCATGACTCAAATTATAGTGGTAACGTCTGGTAAAGGAGGAGTAGGTAAAACAACTTCTAGCGCTGCAATTGCGACAGGCTTAGCGCTTAAAGGAAAGAAAACCGTTGTCATTGATTTTGATATTGGTTTACGTAATTTAGACCTTATTATGGGATGCGAGCGCCGAGTTGTGTATGACTTTGTCAATGTTATTAATCAAGAAGCCAACCTCAATCAAGCTCTCATCAAAGATAAGCGTACAGAGAACCTTTACATTTTACCTGCATCACAAACAAGAGATAAAGATGTTTTAACCAGAGAAGGCGTAGAAAAAGTATTCAATGAACTCAGCGAAAGCTTCGACTATATTGTCTGTGACTCACCAGCAGGCATTGAAACAGGTGCGCTTATGGCACTATATTTCGCTGATATCGCTATCATTACCACCAACCCTGAAATCTCGTCTGTTCGAGATTCAGACCGTATTTTAGGCATTCTACAAAGTAAATCTCGCCGAGCCGAAAAGAGTTTACCTCCTGTACAAGAACACCTCTTGCTCACACGCTATTTACCTGAACGTGTAACACATGGTGATATGCTTAATGTTGAAGACGTACAAGAGATTCTCGCTATCCCTTTACTTGGCGTCATACCCGAATCACCCGCAGTACTCAAAGCTTCAAACTCTGGCGTTCCTGTTATTCTTGATCAAGAAAGTAAAGCTGGACAAGCTTATCTTGATGCTGTTGAGCGTTTGCTCGGTGAAGAAAAAACAATGCGCTTTACAACAGTTGAAAAAAAAGGCTTTCTTCAAAGAATATTTAGGAACTAACTATGTCATTATTTAACTATTTTCGTAGTTCAGAAAGTGCAAAGAAGTCAGCAAGCACAGCAAAAGAACGGCTCAAAATTATCGTAGCACATGAGCGTAACGGCTCTGCAACACTGGACTACCTTCCACAAATGAAGCAAGATATCATGAATGTTATACGTCGGTATATCAAAATAGATGATGAGCAAGTCTCTGTTAACCTTGATCAGAACATGGATGATTTATCGGTTTTAGAGCTTAATATAACGCTTCCAGATAAAACCTGATGAGTTTGAAAAAGCCAGACTAACTTACTCTGGCTTTTTTATTTTTTTACTTCATGGTGATCTGTTGTAGCTTTTCAGCACATAGCTGAGCACGCCAACCCACGTTAAGTAGAGGCTCTGGCGCTTGATGATCATTCCAGACCCATTTTAAATATTGATGAATTAACTTTTTAGAACCTATCATTTCAATAGGTATAACATACTCATCTGCTATAGACTTAAGGATATCTTTAACTTGCTGAAAATCGCTTTTATAACGAGTATTAAAATAAAGTACGTCGATTTTTTCAGGCAAATCATCTACCGCTAAACCTTCTTGTATGCACTGGAGTAGTGATAGACCATACTTCTGCTTTTCTTTTGGTAGCAAAGACTTTATCTGCAAAAGATCTTCTAATGTATCTGGCATTTTTTTAGCCAGTGCCATCAAGCCATTTTCTTTCACAATAAAACCAACAGCTAAGTTTTTCGCTCTCGCTTGTTGTAGTCTCCAAGAAGCCAATGCTCTTAAAACAGCAAGTTGTCTTTCTGATAGTTGATAAGCATTTTTAATGTCTAAATACGCAAGTTCAGGCTTAACTGGCTCTATACGTATTGAACAAGCATAGCGGCCTTCTTCAAAAACCCAATCCAAGCGTTGCTGATAATCTAATCTTTCTGACAGAATATGATAGATTTTTTCTAAATACAAAACATCTTTGGCAGCATAATCAAGTTGTTCAGGTGTAAGAGGTCTTGCCAACCAATTCGTGCGTGACTCTGTTTTATCTAAAGAAACACCTAACAATTGATGAACCAAATTTGCGTAACCTACAGCTGATCCAAAACCATTTAAACTGGCTGCCACTTGTGTATCAAATAAAGGAGTGGGTTGGCATTGGCCATAGTGCAAGAAAATTTCTAAATCTTCATGTGCACTATGCAGTACCTTGATGATAGATGGATTGGTTAACAGTGTCCAAAACGCACTTAAATCTAAATCATACGTGGGATCAATGAGGACACCTGTTGTGCCATCATAAACCTGTATCAAACCAAGCTGGGCATAAAAAGTTTTAGTACGTACAAACTCAGTATCCAAAAAAAGAACGGTTGCTTTCTGATACGCCGCAATCACCTTATCAAGTTGTTGTTGTTGTGTGATTAAATCAAAGTTGTTCAAATTAAACTCCAAAATAAAAAGCCGGCATTGCCGACTCTTTGCAATCTATTTATTCTAGTGACATAGTTCATCTCGAAGTTCTCGACGTAAGATTTTACCCACATTGGACTTCGGAAGCTCTTGGCGAAACTCAATCAGTTTCGGAACTTTATAACCTGTTAAAGAAGCTCGGCAGTGCTCAATCACATTTTCTTTTGTTAAATGTGATTCTTTCGCGACCACAAAGACTTTCACTATTTCGCCTGATACTTCATCAGGTACACCTACTGCCGCAGCTTCAAGTACTTTAGGGTGACTCGCTACCACCTCTTCGATTTCATTAGGAAAAACATTAAAGCCTGAAACAAGAATCATGTCCTTTTTACGGTCAACAATATAAAAGTAACCTTGATCATCTTGATACCCAATATCACCGGTTGAGAACCAACCCTCAGCATCTACAGCTTGCTCAGTTTCTAAAGGACGCAACCAATAACCTTGCATCACTTGAGGTCCTTTTACTTGTAGCTCTCCTACTTCACCCTGAGGTAGCACTGTACATGTATTATCAACAACACGTACTTGAGTCTCTGCAATGGGTCGTCCAATCGAACCATTAAAACTTTTCTGTGATAACGGGCAACAAGTAACAAGAGGAGAGCATTCAGTGAGTCCGTAACCTTCTAGCAAACGACTACCTGTTACTTTTTCCCATTTTTCTGCTACTACACGCTGTACGGCCATACCACCACCTAACGCCATCTTAAGACGAGAAAAATCTAAATCTGCAAATTCAGGTTCATTAACCAATGCGTTGAAAAGTGTATTGACACCGGTAATAACAGTTGACGGGAACTTTCTTAACTCTTGCACGAATTGAGGTATATCTCTTGGATTTGTAATTAATAAATTAGTCGCACCAATCTTGACAAAAAATAAGCAGTTTATAGTTAGAGCAAATATGTGATACATAGGAAGTGCTGTAACAACTCTCTCAGAGCCAGAAACCAAAACAGGTGAACACACAGCATTACATTGTGCAATGTTAGCTAATATATTACTGTGAGTCAGCATTGCACCTTTCGAAACACCTGTTGTACCGCCTGTATACTGTAAAAAAGCTAAATCTTGGCCTTGCAAATCCGGTTTCACATATTGTCGCGACTTTCCTTTCTCTATAGCTCTACGCATCGACGTAGCATTTTTTATGTGAAATTTAGGTACCATTTTCTTGATGTACTTTACAACAAAGTTGACCAATGTACGTTTAGGTGCATTAAGCAAATCACCGAGGCTCGTTAGAATCACATGTTGAACAGGAGTCTGCTCAATCACAGCTTGCAGCGTATGCGCGAAGTTAGAGACCACAATAATGGCTTTCGCGCCACTATCATTCAGTTGATGCTTCAACTCAGGCGGAGTATAAAGAGGGTTAACATTGACCACCACTAAACCTGAACGTAATAAAGCAAATAAAGCAACGGGATATTGCAAAACATTGGGCATCATCAAAGCAACACGATCCCCTTTTTTTAGACCCAAGTCATGCTGTAGATAAGCAGCAAAATTCCGGCTTAACTCCTCTAAACGACGATAAGTTAATGCTTCGCCCATATTATAAAAAGCAGCTTGATCACTGTAGCATTGGACCGACTTATCTAATAAATCAGCCAGCGATGTATATTCACTCATATTCACAGAGCTTTCTTTAGCTCCTTGACTTAATTGCGTCACAATAAACCCTCACTCATAGTTAGCTCGTTTCTTTTAAGTGCTTTTTTTCCAAGCCACTGTATTCCTTAAATAAATAGGTTGCACATCCATTGCTGACTTCAGCTGACTTTGTGCGAATAGATCGACAGCCAAAGTCATCATATCTTCTGCAACGGGATAGTCTATATCAGACTCAATCAAATTTTGTTTCTGAACCATTGATTTTAACTCTGGGTAGGTAACAAATCCTGTTCCGACTATAGCGGTTAAGTTATTAGACTCTACTCCTTTAGTCAATAAAATTTCAGGGGCAACAACTGACTCTTCTCCAACAAGTCTTGCAATACCTTGCTTTTGGGTATAATGCGCAAAATACACCTCTCCCATTCTTGCATCAATGGCGCAGAATATATCTTTAACTTCTGGATGTTGGTGAATTTGCCTCTGTGCCATCGTTGCTAAACTCGATACCTCGATCACAGGCTTATCTGCTCCAAATGCCAAGCCTTGTACAATGCTGGTACCAATTCTAACGCCAGTAAAACTTCCTGGACCACGAGTTAAAGCAAAAGCATCTATATCATCCAATTTAATGCCTGCTTGATCAAGCACTTCATCTATCATAGGTAACAAATTTTTGCTGTGATCGCGAGGTGCATCTTGCACCTGAGCCCAATACTGCTGATCACTGAGCAATGCAACAGAACATATCTCTGTGCATGAATCAACAGCCAAAATTTTATGATATGGTTTCATTTTTGTATATCCAATCTCTTTATCAATAGCTCTCACCACAAACTCAATATAGCTTTTTATGAGAAGAAAAAATCTTCCACACAAATCGACAAAAAAGAGTTTAAATGAAGCAGATAGCGCTTACTATGGTTTTAGCTGTGAGTATACCACGAATCATGGAGCCAACGATGGGTATAAAGTGATACCGAAGGTTTATTTCTCTGAGAACAAGAAAAAAGAAGAGCATGCTAAACTTAACATGCTCTTTAAGAAAAACTGAAACTACTCTACAGTTTCGATGTTTTCAACTCTACTCTTTAATTTTTGACCTGGCTTAAAAGTTACAACACGTCGCGCACTAATCATAACATCTTCTTTAGTTTTAGGATTCCGACCTGGACGAGGCTGTTTATCGCGCAAATCAAAGTTACCAAACCCTGATAGTTTAACTTGACGGCCTGATTCTAATGTTTCCCGAATTTCTTCGAAGAAAGCTTCAACCATTCCTTTGGCGTGTTTTTTGTTCATTCCTAAGTGTAAAGATAAATGTTCTGCCATTTCGGCTTTGGTTAATGCCATGTTTTAATCCCTCAAGGATGCGTTGAAATCGGATTTCAGAGCCGAAACAATCTTTGTGACCATTTCAGTAATCTCCGGTTCTTCCAAGGTGCGATCGTTATCTTGAATAACCATCGATATGGCAAAGCTCTTATAGCCTTGCTCAATGCTTGAACCTTGATATATATCAAATAAGTTTAAATCAACTAATTGACTACCGCCAACTTTTCTTATCAAATTTAACAGATTATTTGAGTTGACTTTTTCATCAACTATGATAGCAATATCTCTTTTATTCGAAGGGAACTTAGAGACGCAATCAAACTGTGGTACCTTATATTTTTGCAAGCATGCAAGTTCTACCTCGCAGATAATTGTACGCTCAGTTAAGCCGAAAGTTTTATGCAATGATGGATGTATTGTACCTATCACGCCTACTTTTTCACCTAAGTAATTAATTTGTGCACATTGTCCTGGATGAAAGCCATCACACACCACTTTCTCAAAGTCAAAAGATAAAGCATCAGCAGTAAGTTCCAACAAACATTCCAAGTCAGATTTCAAATCAAAAAAGTCAGCTTGTCTCGTAGGTGAATTCCAGTGTTCAACCTGCTGCGCACCTGAAACCACAGCCGCAAGCACAGGCTGCTGCTTGACACCCATAGGCGAACTTGCATCAGGTAAGAATCTCAATCCTGTTTCAAAAAGACGTACGCGATTTTGCTGGCGCTTTTGATTGTAACTGACCGCAGATAACAATCCAGTGAAAAGCGAAGTACGCATCACAGACATATCTTCAGAGATAGGATTTGGCAAGGTTAAAGCTTCTAAGTTTGGGTGCATCAGTACTTGTAGCTTAGGATCAACAAAGCTATAGGTTACAGCTTCTTGATAACCACGCGTGATCAAAGTTTGACGTATCTTGTTTAAAGTCAGCAAAGATTCTTTGTGCGTACGCATCGATAACATACCTGATGGTGCAACATTAGGAATGTTATTATAACCATAAACGCGTGCAACCTCTTCAATAAGATCTTCTTCTATTGCAAGATCAAACCTAAAGCTTGGTACATCAACAACCCAAGTATCTTGGGTATAAGTAAAGCTCAGCTCTAATCCATGAAAGATTTGCTCAATACGTTCATGAGTTATCGCATGACCCAATACACGGTCAAGCTTTTCTTTATGCAAGGTAACTTGCTTACTTTGAGGTAAATCATCGGCTTCTATCACAGCATGTACTTGGCTGAACTCACCACCACAGATATCTGAAATAAGCTGTGATGCACGCTCTATAGCAAGTTCTTGCAGTGCATAATCAACACCGCGCTCAAATCGATGCGAGGAATCTGTATGCAAACCATAATGACGTGCTTGGCCACGCATTTCATCTGGAGAGAAAAAAGCACACTCCAAGAAAATGTCTTGTGTCGCTTGAGTTACCGATGACGCAAGACCACCAAAAATTCCGGCCATAGCTAAAGCTTTATTTTGATCTGCAATCACCAAAGTATCGGAACGCAAAGTCACTTCTTTACCGTCAAGTAGAACCAATGTTTCACCTTCACGTGCATAGCGCGCAGACACAGTGCCTTCAATTTGATTCAAATCAAAAGCATGCATAGGTTGACCCAATTCAAGCATGACATAATTAGTCACATCAACAATAGGATCAATAGAACGCACGCCACTACGACGTAACTTTTCTTGCATCCAAAGTGGTGTTTGTGCTGACATATTCACGCCACGAATAACACGTCCTAAATATTTAGGACACGCTTTCGACGCTTCCAGTTTAATGTCTATCGCTTCATTGATCGTAGGTTCAATGGGACTCCAGCTGGGCTTGAGGTAAGATAAGCCATTTAATGCAGCCATTTCTCGAGCTAAACCGAGTAAACCCAAGCAATCTGCACGGTTAGGCGTTAAATCAATATCAATGATCTGATCATTGAGCTTGAGATAATCACGAAAATCAGTTCCAATCACAGCATCTTGTGGTAGCTCAATAATACCGTCTTGCTCGATCTCTATACCCAACTCTTGATAGGCGCAAAGCATACCGTGACTAGGTTGGCCTCTAAGTTTCGCCTTTTTAATTTTAAAGTTTCCTGGAAGAAGAGCACCTACAGTCGCCACAGCAACAAAGAGTCCTTCACGACAATTTGATGCACCACAAACAATGTCGAGCAGTTCAGTTTCACCTATATCAACTTGGGTAACACGAAGTTTGTCTGCATCTGGATGTTGCTGACAGGACACAACGCGCCCTACTTTAACACCGGTAAAGTCACCGGCAACTTGAGATATATCATCAACTTCGAGCCCAGCCATAGTCAATTGTTCACATAATTGCTCACTGGTTATTTCAGGATTGATCCACTCTCTGAGCCAAGCTTCACTAAATTTCATTTAATACGTGCTCCACTTACTTAAATTGTTTCAAGAAACGTAAATCATTCTCAAAAAATGAACGCAAATCCGTTACGTTGTAACGCAACATGGCCAAACGCTCAACACCCATACCAAAAGCAAAACCAGAATACTTTTCTGGATCAATACCTGATGCACGTAAAACTTGAGGGTGAACCATACCGCAACCCAGTACTTCTAGCCAACCCTGCTTACCTTTGACATCTACCTCAGCAGAAGGTTCGGTAAAAGGAAAATAAGAAGGACGAAAACGTATCTCTAAATCTTCTTCAAAAAAGTTATGTAAAAAATCATGCAGAAGACCTTTTAACTCCGTAAAACTAGCTTGCTCAGTTACAAGAAGTCCTTCTACCTGATGGAACATAGGTGTATGAGTTTGATCATAATCATTACGGTAGACGCGTCCTGGAGAAATAATACGTAGAGGAGGCTTCTCTTGGTGCATTGTACGGATTTGCACACCTGAAGTTTGTGTGCGTAACATCATATCAGGATTAAAATAGAATGTATCATGATCAGCTCGTGCTGGATGATTTTCAGGTATGTTTAACGCATCAAAGTTGTGAAATTTATCTTCTATTTCAGGCCCTTGTTTCACTTCAAAACCAAGTTCCATAAAAAATGACTCAATTCTTTCGATAGTGCGTGTAACAGGGTGCAAACCACCTAAAGGCGATGCATTGCTTGGCAAGGTGACGTCTATCTCTTCTTGTGCAAGCTGAGCATTTAATTCTACTACTTTTAAATCATGCATCCTTGTATTTAGTTTTTGCTGAACAGCCTGTTTTGCACTGTTAATCATTTGACCAGCCGCTGGACGCTCTTGGGCAGAAAGCTTACCAAGCCCTTTCATAAGGTCTGTAATTTTCCCTTTTTTACCTAAATACTGAACGCGTAGATCGTTTAATACCTTCAAGTCACTCGTGCTTTCAATAGCAAGTGTTGCTTCAGCTACGAGTTCATCTAATTGATGTTGCATACTCAATTCCAATACAGACATATGACCTTCTGCAAAATAGATAAAGAAGCTTTGATGATCAACAAAGTTTCTTTATAAAAAAATTTAAATTTAAAGGTGGAATTTTACCGAAGCTAGATACATTTGGCTAGCCTAACAACGATAAAAAGAGTTTAATATACAAAAATAAATTAAAAAAGGAAGATTTAACTTCAATAGTAGGAATCATAGTAGGAATCTGAGCAGTAGGCATGCATAAAGCAAAACACTAAAACAAATCAACATCGACCAAATAATGGCCTTCAAGCCAGTTACGGCCAATTAAAAGCTTATAGTCCATCTGGCTTCTATCGCGTAATGTCGCATGCACTCGATAATCACCGATTACAAGTTCGACAATATAACGTTCTTCCGAGCCAACAGGTGTCCTTATAACTGGAACATCAATGACGATGGCTTCTATTCTAGCTTGCCTACCTTGATGATTTTCAGTAGAAAATAAAATTTTCTTCCCTTTATTCAGGTGCATAGGGCTAAGAGCAGAGCCTCTTAACTGAATATCAAAGGCATGAATAGATGATATCCGTGCTCCAGTATCAATACGTGCTAAATAATCAAATCCAGCTTCTTTGACATAAAGTTGTGCTGTAGGTCCTATCGTAGGTTTTGGTGGCATAAACCAACAACTGAAGTCAGCTTTATATATAATACTGCATCGACTTAATAAAAGATTTCTTTACTCTGTCTTCAAAGCGACAGACCTCATCCAAAAAAGTTATACACAGACCTGTGGATTAAATATATACTTATAAATCAATGCACTCATTATACAAAAGACCTATTTATCTATGGCAGAAGCTCATTTTTAGCTATTTTCTTCAACTTATCGACTTTGGGAGCAATCACAGTTTGACAATAACCTTGCTGCGGATGACGCTCGAAGTAATTTTTGTGTTCAACCTCAGCCTCATAAAAATGCTCAAAGGGCAATAACTCGGTTACAATAGGATCTATAAACTGGCCAGATTGAGTAAGTTGTTTCATCATAGCTTGTGCTTTCTGTTGCTGAAAAGCATCCATGTAGAAAATTACAGAGCGATATTGTGCTCCTCTATCCTGCCCCTGCCTGTTCAGCGTAGTTGGATCATGCGTTGCAAAAAATAACTCCAGTAAACGCTGATAAGAAATCTGAGCTTGATTAAACTCAATATAAACCACTTCAGCATGCTTGGTTGTTCCACTACATACATCTTGATAATGTGCATCGCTTTGCTCTCCTCCTGCATAGCCAACTTGTACGGATATGATACCTTCTAGCTGACTAAACAAAGCATCTAAACACCAAAAACAACCACCACCTAGAACGGCTCGACCTAGGTTATCGGCTTGGTTTAATTCAAAGCTTAACGAAACAGAGTTGACACAATAGCGTTTATTATTTGCAGTAAACCCTTCACCTTCAAATACATGTCCCAAATGGGCATCACAAGCTTTACACCTAATCTCAACGCGGTCTCCATCTGCATCAGTCAAATATTGAATCGCTTCCTCTATTGATGCATCAAAGCTGACCCAGCCACAATGCGTAGGAAACTTAGAATCTGAATCAAATAATGGAGAGGAGCAACGACGGCACACATACTCTCCTTCCTGAGTACAATGAATATACTCTCCTGAAAAAGGAGGCTCTGTACCTTGT
Source organism: Shewanellaceae bacterium UBA2521 (assembly GCA_002341165.1). Lineage (GTDB taxonomy): Bacteria > Pseudomonadota > Gammaproteobacteria > Enterobacterales > Shewanellaceae > UBA2521. The sequence goes on along the minus strand of DDNL01000045.1, from coordinate 42,473 downwards.
TGCTCTATAATATAGGACTCAAATACAGTTAAATCTTTTAACTTCACGCTCTAACCTCAAATAAAAATATCGATTTACTATCTAGAGCCAAACCAAACAAGCACTCATAATCACACCTGAAACCATTAAGTGAACCAAACAAAAACCCATAATATCTCTTGCACTTAAACCAGCAATGGCCAAGATAGGTAAAGCCCAAAAAGGCTGCACCATATTTGTCCATGCATCTCCCCAAGAGATCGCCATCGCTGTTCTCGCTACGTCCACACCTAAAGCTTGTGCTGCGGGAATAAAGATAGGCGATTGAACAGCCCACTGACCTCCACCAGAAGGTACAAAAAAGTTGATAATGCCCGCACTGATAAACGACCAAAAAATAAACGTATCAGGTGTGGAAAAATCAATAAACAACTGTGATAACCAAGCCGCTAAACCCGATTGAGTCATAATCGCCATAATCCCAGCATAAAAAGGAAATTGTAAAATAATGCCAGAACCGCTACCTGCTGCTTTATCGAGAGTATGTAATACTCTGTGAGGTGTTCCGTGTAGTAAAATAGCAAGAAATAAGAAAGTAAAATTGATAATGTTTAAGTTTAATCCACCACCATCCATAAAATAATGAACAATATAAAACAAACCACTGAGGCCTATACCGTAAGCCAAAATATGACTATTTTCTAAATAACGCTTCGAAATGGTTTCTTTTATTCTTTCTTTCTCTTGTTCTTCTTCTTTTTCTTGTGTCTCTTTTAACTCTTCAGAAATCTTATGACTCACAAATACACTCTCATCATTAGAAGGAAGCATAAGCATATTCACAATAGGAATCACCAAAAACAAAGTAGCAACAAGAATCATATTGTAGGAAGAAAAAATAGTATCAGATGTTGAAATAGCACCCATGCTATCATGTAAAAAATGATTATCTAGCGCAATAGTTAAAGGTATCGATCCAGAAAGACCTCCGTGCCAGACTAAAAATCCCGAGTAAGCGCTTGCCACTAAGAGCTTATAATCAACCTTTACATATCTTGCCAAAGCTTTCGCAAAGAAAGCACTAATCACGAGTCCAAATCCCCAATTGATCCAACTTGCCAGTAAAGCCATAATACTGATTAACACAATAGCTTGCTTTGCTGATGCAACCTTCGAGGCTATACTCGTTAGAAGAAACTGAATAATCTTAGTATTGGCAAGTAAAAAACCATTAATAAGAATGAGCAACATTTGCATCGAAAAGCCCAATAACCCCCAAAATCCTTGCCCCCAAAACTGAATAGTTTTCAGCCATGAATGTCCTTGAATTCCCACAGAGCCGGCCATCACAATAAAGGTGAGTACCAAAACAAAAATGAAAGGATCAGGTAGATACTTTTCAACCAAAATAACAAGTGGACGGGATATACGATTAAGCATGCCAAAATATTCCTTTTACCAAATACTTATCTTTATAAACATTAATATAACCAATACAGCCTCAATAAAAATCAGATCATCCACTTTACATAACCACAAAAAAGTAGACTAATATTATATACAACTAGAAATTATAGAAAAAAATTATGCCTGATACACAAAAAATCATTGATAAATTTACAGAAGCATACGTCAAAGTATATGGCAGCCAACCAATAATTGAGTCCAAAGGTGGCTGGCATAAAATTAATGGCGAAAGATCTGTTCGTTTAGCTGAAATGGAATCTATGACACGCTCTCTGGTTCATAGAAAGCCTGTCAAATCAAAAAGCAAGACCGAAAAATCCGGTTCAGCTCCAATAAAAAAAGCGATATCTAAACCGCGTCGAAAAGCTTCGGCTTCGACTCAATCTCATACAACTCCTGCTTTCAAAAAAAGAAAAACAAATTTAAACCAAGGCTTTAATGTCATTAAAACAGGTAATGGATTACGTCCTTTTGAATATTGGGCTGACCAAATTCAGCAACAACACACTCATCCCAGCTATCCGCGAGGCACTCTAAGAAAAACATAATTGACCTTTGCTTATAAAAGCTATACTGTGAACAACATAAAACACTTAGATCTGTAAATTGACTTATACGGTCTAACTAAATCATGCTAAGTTTATATGTGATATGTCTGTACAAAAATAATTATGATGATTCAAAAAGTAGCGAGACTTATACAGTTAAGCATTATATTTTTACTCCTCATTGGATCAGGCGTACTGTGGCTTAACTCCCCTTATTTTAGTAAGGAGAAAGCACTCATAGATTCGGAGGCTATGATTCGTGACCTATTGGAGCAAGCAAGCTCAACCGCAGCGGTATCTTTAAACTTCAACAATGATCAGAACTTAAACTGGCTAGTTCAGCACTTGGTTGAAAGTGATTATATCGTTTCTACATCTGTTTTTAGCCATAATGGATCTCAAGTCGCTTTTGCCTACAATTCTAAAATCATTCTTAATACACCCGACATAAATAAAGTCGAGCAATTAATTAAAGATTACTCTCCCTTTATTAAAGTTTTGTATCGTCAGAATATGAATATAGGTTATATTCGCATTCGACTCGATAAGCAAAAATTAATGGTATTAACACAAAATAAAAGCCTTAGTAGAACACAGTACTATCAAATTCTTATGATTATTATCTGCGTAATTATTTTGGCTCTCGTCGAACTATTACGTATGCCTAAATCATGGTTTAAAAAAGAGCTACAACTAAAATCGTAGCTCAACAGGATTGAGGTCGTTACATTATGCAGGAGCACGATCCAAAGATATTGCCTCTAAAGAGGCTTGATTATCTAACCTTGTGCTCTCTTCAATTAAAGTCTGCGCTACCAGTGCATAACCTGCAGAAAATGCATGGAAATGCATTATGGTTAGTGTACTTTTCTCATCTTTTAAGTGGTATAAATCACGAATACGGTTTTTCTCTAACACTGTGCAAACATAATAAGCGACAGCTATTGCACTCATACCACACAAAGCGGAATAAAAAAGCTGAGCCATATAAATATAATTAAGCTCTCCTAGAAGCGTAGCAAGTGAAATAAGAGGAATAGCTACCAGTACAGAAGAAGCTAAATTAAAAATCAAAGCTAAGTTCGCTTTACCTATATTTTCAAATAAGGTGTTAGCCAGCGCCATGAGCCCTAGAAACAAATAAGAAAATAAAATATAGCCTCCCATCTGATATAAAAGACTTAAAGAAACATCAGATGATTCAAACATGACGAAAAATACATCGAGTAATAACAGAAGCACTATACCACTCAAACAAGCTGTAATACTTAAATACTTGATACTAGAAGTAAAAACAGTGCGCATCTCTTGATAATGACCATGGCTTAAAGCTTGTTGTATCCATTTTCCAGCTGTATGGCTTACACTGAGCATAAAAACTAAAAAGAGAGGTGTGAGTTTACTCATAATAACCCACTCAAGCAACTTTTCTTCATATAAGTTCACCAAAGCAAAAAACATAAAACCTTGGCCTAAAGGAATGAAAAAATTTAAGCTCATAGTCGCTATAAAATCGACTAACATCGATTTTATACCTCTTAGCCATTGCGAGGCTTGCCAGCTCATCGATAAATGAGTGCTCTGAAAAAGAGCATAGCCTGTTATCAACAAAGTCATCAGCCAACCTGCTAAAAGTGCAAAAGCTAGACCTTGCACACCTAAATCAAATTGATACATCAAAATAGATGCAAAGACAAGATGTGATAAACCACCAGCAACCATAGTCTGTGCAGCATACCTAAACTTATCGAAATAACATAAAGTCACAGCCCAAGCCATGGCTAAACTCATACAAGGCAAACCCAATAAAAGCGGTGTCAGATAATTTGAGATATACTCTTTTATCACATCCGAGACATGTACTAATTCCAGAAGCCAAGGTGTAATAAAAAATAGAATAAGAGCTAGACACATGCTTAGAATACATACTATCAAACTTATAGAGCACAGCAACGTGCCATTTTTTGTGGGATCATCACTGAGCTGTTTTTGCCAAACTAAACTCGCACAAAGAGCTAAACCTACAGCAGCAGACAACATAAAAAATAAAATGAGGTGAGCATATCCCATTGTTGCAATAAAGGCATCACGTCCTAGAGGTAAAATTAAGAACATATCAACTATATCAAAAAGCAGTAAACTCAATAAACATAACGTGCTCAAAACACTCTTTTGTGTTAATACAGCATAAATCCGCAATTTAGGGTAGCGCAACATCAGTGTATCTCTATTTTTGATCATAGCCATATCATCTCAAATGAAGTCAAACTTCTTCAAAATATAGCATAATCAATGAGTTTTTATAGTAAAAAAAGATAACCTATCCGTATCTTTCATTGAGCTCTTTTATAGAAGAGCTCTCTAAATGATTCAAGCCATATGTTTTAAAGCGTCATATGGATCATATTAAAATAGTCTATATTTGATCTTTTTCTCCTGACTATGCTCTAATACTCACTCATTTTGCTGTAGAGGAAGTATTTCATGCATTATCAACTTTATCATTTTGAACTTTGTCCTTATTGCGTTAAGGTGCGTCACGCTATGCAAGATATGGGGGTCGATATAGAGCTCGTTGACACAAGTCAAAATCCAGAAAAAAGAGAAGAGCTGCTCAACGCAACAGGTCGTACACAAGTACCTTGCCTTAAAATTATGGATGGAGATCAAGTACAGTGGCTTCATGAGTCGGAAGATATAATTGATTATATAAGACAACATCTCGCACCATAATGCTCTAGATGAACCACTAAAGATAGGCAAGGTTGTCTCTTTGTCTATCTAATTTTCTACAATGCCGATATGGGTTAAGAATATACCCAGTTAAGCTATAAGACTCCACATATCATGTAGCTTCATGAGAAAATACTTTAAATGATCCTAAGGACTGAAATCCTATTTTCTTATAAAGCCGTATACCTTCACTCGATGCTTGCAATCCTACAATAGAACAACCCATTTGTTTTAAAGACGCTATTGCGGCATGAACCATAGCTGTGCCTATACCTTGGTGTTGATATTCTGGACAAGTCACTACATCATAAAGACAACCTATACCCGCTGATTTCATACAAGAAATAATCGCTACAGGTTGATGATCTTTATAACCAATAAACATCTTATGATAAGGCACAGGTTGGTAAGATAATCCTGCCTGATTATAAAAAAGACAAGCTTCATCATCATAAGGTATAAAAACCGAAGCCATGACCTGACCGTAATCCCTAAAATCACTTTGTGTTTGTACCTCTTTTATTTTTAGCTTTTGCATGCGAGACGTTAACTTAAGATCTGGGATCGATGCCGCCATGCCTAATTCACTTTCAACTTGGATTAAACCACAATCATGTAATGTTGCATCCGGAACATACTTCTGATCTTGCGGGTTAACCCACAAAGCGACAGGTCTACGCTCTGCCTGAAACAGGTTCATGTGTTTTTTGACCGACTCAGCAGAGACCTCAGTATGTAACTTATGTGTCGTCACAATATTAAAAGTATCAGATGCTAATCTAGAATCTATCACAAAAAAACCTATTTCATCCTGTACTACACACATAGAAGTACACTGACGAGGTAAAAAGCTCACTTTATCAATAAAGTTCTGTTGTAAAGCCAATGTGATCGTATCTTTATTGAACATAAAAATAATATTCCAAATCAAGTCAAAATATTTTAATTGCATTGTATCAATATATAGTAACTTCAAAATAGTTACCTACTGAGGAAGTATTTTGTATGCGCAAAATATTATATTGTTTATATAGAAATAAATAAGAGACATCATACTATGCCTATATTTTCTCATAACAACTTTCAATTCCAATATAATATTCAAGGTAAAGGAAAGCCTCTTTTACTCATAGGCAGTGCAACCTATTACAAACGTGTATTTGATGTAAGCTTACTTCAAGATGTACAGGTGATTTTTTTAGATCATCGTGGATTCGCCAAGTCTTTGCACAAACCTACGACAGATGATTATACAATAGAGCATATCATAGCTGATATAGAAAGCTTTAGACGGTTTCTAGGCCTTTCCAAATGGGCTCTATTCGGTCATTCTGGTCACGCTTATCTTGCTTTATCTTATGCTCAACATTATCCTCAACATGTCTCACAGTTAATGCTCTGTGCAGCAAGTCCAGACTTAAGCTCTCATACTTTTATGGAAGCAGAAAAGTTTTGGGAACAAGATGCTTGTTTAAGTCGAAAGCAATATTTTAATCAACAAATTAAACATCTGTACCAAGATCTATCAAACGATCCTGAAAAGAAAATGTTACACATCTGTCGAAGAATGGGAGCAAAAAGATGGTATAACTGGGACTTTGATGAATATGCTCTCTGGAAAGATGTTTCTTTGTCAGCACTGAGTTTTGATGCGCTCTGGGGCGAAGCTTTCACACATCCATATTGGTTTACTGCTGATCATCTTTACACCATGCCAACATGGTTAAGTTTAGGGCGTTATGATTACACTTACCCACCTCAATCATGCTGGCAAAAATTTAAACATCATTTCAAAGATTTAACAATAACAGAGTTTCCTCTAAGTGGTCATATGCCTTTTTTTGAAGAATCAAACTCTTTCTACAAAGAACTACAATCTTGGCTTTGTTCTTCATCATCTGTTCTATGTTAAATAATTCATAACTTACTCAAAAAAGCAGTAAATTAAATAATGCATATTTCACTTTCTATAACTAACATTATATCTCTATTGATATAGAGAGCTACATGCAATAATAGGGTATGAGAGAGGTTTAATCTTATCATTAGGCTCGTCATATATTAATGCATTAAAGAGGTGCTGATGTTACAACCTTTACAAAAAAACACATAAAAATTATCCACCAAATATAGCATAAATTGTTGTTTTATTGTGAAAAAAAAGATATTAAACCTATTTTATTGCTCTCAATGAAACAGAGTGATAATCTTAATCAGGAGTACTAAATTCAAAAACATTAATAAAAATTTTTTTAACTCTCACATCATTATGAAACACACAAATAAACTCATAAAAAAGGAACTTGTTATGAAAATAGAGAAAAAATGCCTCATCGGGTTAAGCTTACTTATCAGTACACCTAGTTTTGCTCTCTCATCCCTTGAAGCTGTAATTGAACGTTCAGAATGGGCATATAAGTGTGGATACATATCTGATGAACAAGCAAAAAAAGTCTTCGGTTTTGACCACATACAGTATTCTATGACCTACCCTCGATTTATATCAGAAGATTACAGAAATTATCGTACTAAATTTAGGCTCGATCTCAACGCACCTATAAAGCGAGATGCTCCGTGTAATCCTGAACACTTCAATTCCAACCAAGTAGATATGAAAATACTTTTTATTCATCCTAAAAAGTGCGCAAAACTAAGACATAAAGCGCTAAAACAAGATAAGATCACGGAAGATGAATATATAGAGTTAATTAACTCTCAAACTTCTTTTAATAATCTAGATGAGCTTACACCTGTTCATTGTCCCTCAACGTACCTCGAGGAGTTAGAAATTTATGGTACTGGAAACCCAAGAGCAGGTTTAGATAAGTTACATCAGCTCGCAAATTCAGGTCAAATGGAAGCCTCGTATGTCCTAGCTACTAGCTATAATGAACGTCTTAGAGATCGTAACGGAAATATAGTTCCAAGTCGATATAAAGTAGACGGTGACGACATCCTAAAATGGTATGGCCAAGCAGCTCTCAAAGGAAATGCATACTGCTCTGATGTTTTCTCGATGCGCTTAGGCTACAGAGACACTCCTGGATATACATCTTTATTTAGCTCGGTCGGCCGTATGACACTCCCTTCTATAAGAATCACACTAGATTCATTGGGCACGAGATAAATATAAACTGGCGGAAAGCTTATTTCTTTGCTTTCCGTCTCTGCTCTTTACTCTAGAACTTAATATAAGAATCTAAAGCTATGGGTGTTGCCAAACACCGAACTTGTTTTGTTCGATGATTACTTTACCACCTAAAACTCCTAAACACTCTGATTGTGCTGAATTAATTGGGTACATATCCAACAAAAATGAAGTTGATAGGCTTGTCCTCAAAAATCGCATTACTGATGATGTTCCGTTCGACAACAAACCCACATTTCTGCAAAACCTTTGCCGAACCAGTATTATTTTCATAATAGCCAGCGTTAATTTTCTTTAAGTCTAATTCTGTCACTGCAAAATGGACGACGGTCTCTACACATTTTGAGGCAATACCTTTACCCCAAAACTCCTTCTCACCAATAAAATATGATACTTCGGTAGACATATGTTCAAATTTTATAGAGCCTAGTTTAATATTTCCTATATGCGTTCCGTCAAAAAAAATGCCGAACAACAAATCACTTTCTGAATCATATTTTTGACATACGAAAGTTTTAGTGCTCTCTAACGTATGTCTAAAGTATTTCTGCTCTGTAAATTTAGTTACCTCGTAGTCATTGAGCCATTCAACATATGACTCAGAAACATCATTTTGCGTAAGCACTTTAAGTAAGATCTTCTCATCTACTTTAATTTCTATATTTTTTTTCACCAATGTCTCAGTGTTCATTACTTATTTCCATAGCTGCCGCATTTTTTAGCTTTTTTATAACATGTTAGACAAAAAGCCAAGAATATAACTTACAAGATGTGAACTATTCCCACTCTATCGTGGCTGGAGGCTTACCTGAAATATCGTAAACCACCCGACTCACGCCTCGAACTTCATTCATAATACGATGCGATGCCTCATCGAGTAGATCGTAGGGTAAGTGAGCCCAACGTGCCGTCATAAAATCTAACGTTTCTACTGCACGTAAAGCAATGACCCAGTCGTAACAACGCCCATCTCCCTTGACACCTACCGAGCGTACAGGTAAAAACACAGCAAAAGCTTGTGAAACCTTATGATACATATCGTATTGTGTCAGTACCTCAAGAAAAATCGCATCAGCTTGACGCAAAATATGACAATATTCTTCTTTGATTTCACCCAAAATCCTTACGCCTAGTCCAGGTCCAGGAAAAGGATGACGACTAATGAGTTCTGGTTTAAGACCTAAAGCAAGACCCAATTGACGTACTTCATCTTTGAAAAGCTCTCTAAGCGGCTCCACCAATTGCAGAGATAGAGTCTCAGGTAAGCCACCAACATTATGATGCGACTTAATCAAATGTGCATGTTTGTTACCTGCCGATTCAATGACATCTGGATAAATTGTGCCTTGAGCTAAGTAACTCATATTTTCGTAAGAGCGAGCTCGCTCCTCAAAAACTTCAACAAATAAACGACCTATGATCTTTCTTTTCATTTCAGGATCTGAAATCCCTTCAAGACCTTGCATAAACTTAGACCTTGCATCGACAACATCGATATTCAGCCCTAAGCCTTGTCCTAAAGAATCCTTCACTTCTTCCACTTCGTTCAAGCGTAATAAACCATGATCTACAAACACACACTGTAGCCTAGAGCCTATAGCTTTTTGTAGCAACAAAGCCGTAACAGATGAATCCACACCACCTGATAAACCAAGTAACACTCGACCTGTTCCAATCTGTACACGCAAGCGTGTAATAATCTGCTCCAAAATTTTTTCCGTCCGCCACATTGGCGCACATTGACAAATACGCTGTGCAAAGTTTTCTAAAATATTCAAGCCTTGCTGAGTATGAGTTACTTCTGGATGAAATTG
>DDNL01000045.1:0-32473 GCA_002341165.1 Shewanellaceae bacterium UBA2521 | reverse complement strand
GAGTTACTTCTGGATGAAATTGTAATCCGTAGAACTGTAGCGCCTCATGATAAACTACGGCATGAGGACAATGTGCTGTCTTCGCTAGCGTGACAAAGCCCTGAGGCAACTCTTGAATTTGATCACCATGGCTCATCCACACTTCTAAGTGTTGATCTACACCTTGAAATAAGTCAGAAGTGGTCACTTGCTCTAATGCAGTACGACCAAACTCTCCTACATGAGAACCAGCTTTTACATGACCACCTTGCTGATGCACTACAGCTTGTAAACCATAACAAATACCTAAAATAGGTAATGCCAATTCAAAAAGTTCGGTATGAAAATGAGGAGCATCTTCCTGCATAACCGATTCAGGCCCGCCTGATAAAATAAGGCCTGAAGGTTGAAAAGCTGCAATCTCTTCTTTATCTGATTGCCATGACCAGATCTCACAATATACGCCGATTTCACGTATGCGCCTTGCGATAAGCTGCGTATATTGCGATCCAAAATCTAAAATTAAAATTCGTTGTTGATCGACTGATTTCATATCAAACCTAACTCTTAAATGAACTTGAACGGTAATTTGGTGCTTCTTTTGTTATAGACACATCGTGCACATGAGATTCTTTCATACCTGAAGGTGTAACTTGAACAAATTCAGCTTGCTCTTTTAAATGCTGCAACGTGCTCGTTCCTACAAGTCCCATACAAGATCGCAATCCGCCTGTAATTTGATGTATGATATCTTTTAAAGCACCTTTGTAAGGTACGCGCCCTTCTATCCCCTCGGGTACACCTTTGTGATGCTGATTTGTCTTCTGAAAATAACGCTCTCCCGAACCTGAAGACATAGCAGCCAAAGAGCCCATACCGCGATAAGACTTATAAGATCGCCCTTGGTAGAGCACAATAGAACCTGGAGATTCATCGGTACCTGCAAACATAGAGCCTATCATGACGGTTGAAGCACCTGCAGCGATGGCTTTAGCAATATCACCTGAAAAGCGCAGACCACCATCCGCAATAACAGGAATAGAGCTGCCGTTCAAAGCTTGTGCTACATCAGAGATAGCCGTAATTTGCGGTACACCGACTCCTGTAACAATGCGCGTTGTACAAATCGATCCTGGACCTATACCGACTTTCACAGCATTGACTCCGGCCTCCACTAAAGCCAAAGCACCACTTGCTGTAGCCACATTGCCACCAATAATCTGCAGCTTTGGATACAAAGCGCGTATGGAAGCGATACAATCTAAAACAAATTGACTGTGTCCATGTGAACTATCGACCACAATCACGTCAACATCGGCATCGACCAAAGCTTGAACTCGAGTAGCTGTATGTTCATCACAACCTACAGCCGCACCTACACGTAAACGTCCCCATTCATCTTTTGTCGCGTTTGGATGCTGTTCAGCTTTGGTGAAATCTTTTACTGTGATCAAACCTTTCAATTCAAATGCTGCATTCACCATCAAAACTTTTTCAATACGATGTGCTTGCATCAATTGCCGAATTTCTTTTTTATCACAACCTTCATTCACCGTAATCAAAGCATATTTTGGTGTCATCAACTCAGCAACAGCTAAAGAGGTATCAGATATAAAGCGCATATCTCTTCGTGTAACCAAACCTACCAATTTCTGTGAAGTATCCACAACAGGAAAGCTCGAAAAACCCAGCTGATCAGACAGAGAAAGCACCTCTTTGAGCGTCATAGATTCAGAAACCGTAACCGGATCTTGCACTATGCCAGCCTCATATTTTTTAACTTTTTGAACCTGAAAAACCTGATCACAAATCGACATATTTTTATGAATAAAACCTATACCACCTTCTTGCGCCATCGCGATAGCTAACTCTGATTCTGTTACCGTGTCCATAGCAGCAGACAACAAAGGCACAGGAAGCGCAATACTTGAGGTTAAATTCGTGCTAAGATCGGTTTGATTGGGCAATATGCTGGAATGAGCGGGAACTAAAAGAACATCGTCAAAAGTGAGGGCTTGCTGTTTTATTTTTAACATGCACAATATCTCCATACGGTCTAATATTGCGATGTGAGTCTACGTTTAAAAGTACAAAAAACCAAGCATTTTTTACAAAAAAAAATTTATGACTAAAAAAGAAGACATACACAACTTAAAAAAAACAATTTACACAGTTTCACAACTTAATCAATCTGTGCGCCAAATTTTGGAACAACAATTAGGCCGCGTCTGGTTATCAGGTGAAATATCGAACTTAGCTATGCCTCATTCAGGACATTGGTATTTCACGCTCAAAGATCATCAAGCGCAAATACGCTGCGCTATGTTTAGAGGGCGAAATCAAAATGTGCGGTTTCAACCTCAAGATGGTCAACAAGTAACCGTTCGAGGTCAAATAAGTGTCTACGCACCGCGTGGAGATTATCAACTGATTGCAGAGTCTATGATTCCTGACGGAGAGGGATTGCTACAAATTCAGTTCGAGCAACTCAAACAAAAACTTGCAGATGAAGGCCTATTTAAAGAAGAACACAAACAATCTCTACCTCAGGTCACACGCTTAGGTGTGATCACTTCTGCAACAGGTGCAGCTTTATCTGATGTATTGAAAGTGTTGAAGCGTCGAGCACCTCATATAGAAGTGATTATTTATGCCACAGCTGTTCAAGGAGATGATGCACCCAAGCAAATCGTGCATGCATTACAAAAAGCCAATCGACGCCAAGAAGTTGATGCGCTCCTTCTCACCCGAGGCGGAGGCTCAGCAGAAGACTTGAGCTGCTTTAATCATGAGGCTATCGCTCGTGCTTTATTTCACAGCAAGCTGCCTGTTGTCAGTGCAGTCGGCCATGAAACAGACATAACCATTGCTGATTTTGTCGCTGATTTACGTGCCCCCACACCTTCGTCTGGCGCTGAAATACTTTCTGAAGACCAATCACAACTCAAGCAACAACTCACACAAAGTTTACATGCAATGCAACGTGCTTGGTCACATTTGTATTTACAAAAAAATCATCAATACCTTGGGCTCAAAACGCGACTTGAAAAAAATCATCCACGTCATCAGCTCGATTCCATGCACCAAAGGCTAGATGAGCAACAATGGCTCATGCAGCAAAAACTACAAGCTTACATGACCCGATGCCAGCAACATCTGCACTCTAAGCATAAAAAGTTAATTCAGCACCAACCTAGCACCCAAGTCATGTCTTTAAGTCAGCAACAGCAAAGCTTAGCAAACCATCTCTATCAAGCGATCAAGCATATCATGCACAGATCAGAGCACAGCTTAAGCTCTCATGCTGCACAACTTGAAAAGCTGAGCCCTTTGGCAACTTTAAGTCGTGGTTATAGCGTCACGCTTTCACAGGAACAAACCTTAAGCTCAGTTCAGCATGTTCAAATTGGACAAGAAATCATAACACGCCTACAAGATGGCAAGCTCGTTTCACACATTACTCAAAAGGAAGCACATCACAAGCTCAGTTAAAGCAATGTCATCAAGATAAAAATTCATACCTTCGAGTTACACCTCTTATTCAATAAAATAACTTATGACTCGATTTTGTATTCTGATTCGCCGACTTGAGTATACATTGGAGTCGTGCGTAAAAAGATCTATACCGTTTTTTATCACAATGTGTGAATCCGCCTACAGCTAAGACTTGCTTCTGATTATCTAATATTTTCATCGTATCTCCTTCAACGCACAGCATAAGACATCAAATTTTTATAGACTTTTTTATTCTAATCAATAAAACAGGCCGGCACATAAAAAACACCTCGGATGATCAGAGGGTATGCTGCATCCTAACTATGTGTTGTCACAGCAAAACAGGAATCAAGTTTACTCACACCTAAACCGCTTTGTTTAAATACCTTAATTTGGTTCGTTATGCGTTCTTTCATTGCTTCAACGTGACTGATTACACCAATCATTTTACCGGTTGCATTCATTCTATCGAGCGCATCCAAAGCAATATCTAAAGTATGATTGTCTAAAGTACCAAAGCCTTCATCTAGAAATAAAGAGTCAATACTGGTTTTATGACTCACTAAATCAGACAAAGCTAAAGCCAAAGCTAAGCTGATTAAAAAACTTTCGCCACCTGATAAAGTTTTAGTATCACGCACTACATCAGCTTGCCATTGATCAACGATACATAAATCCAAGTCATCAGCTTTTGCACCTTCAGAACGTTGCAGTTGATAGCGTTCGTCTAGATGCTGAAGTTGTTCGTTGGCAAGTTCAACTAAAATTTCTAGTGTCATACCTTGAGCATACTTTCTAAATTTATCCCCATTACTGGCTCCAATGAGCTCCGATAAATAATGCGCATCATCATGATCTTGTATAACGGCTTGAAGACTTTCTGCTTGTGCTTGCAGACTTTCCTGTAAAGCGTCATCATCTTGCAAAGAAGCTTTAAGTTGACCTTGTAAACGTAAGTTTTCTTTAAGTTGCTTATCTGTATCTAGAAGCTGGTGATTTACGTCTTCTAAGCTAATTTGCTGATATGCGTCATGCTGCATCAAACTCTGGTAGGCTTGCTGCGCTTGCGCATGAGCTACTTGGCATTTTGTGTGTTCATCTAACAGAGTTTTAGATGTATCTTGCAATTGATTTAACCTATCTTGAGGTAAATAAGATGCATCAAAAGCTGCTTGAGTTTTCAATCCGCTTTCTGAAAGAGCTTGTTGCCAATTCAGGTGTTGGCGTTGTCGCTTTTCCTGTATAACCTCAAGTGCGCGATGTTTGGCTTTAAGTTGCCCTTGAATCTGCGCATACTGCTTCTCAACAACTAAAGCTTCTTGTTGCACCTGTTGGTCGCGCTGTTGATGCTGCTCTAATTGAGTTTGTATCTGCTGACGTTCCTGCTCCACGATACGATCACCAAAGATCTGCTGACGTTGTGCTTTGAATATATCTTGCTGCTGTTGTGCGTTGTGAAGCAAAATATTCACATGAGCCAACTGCTGTTGATGTTGCTGTAACAAAGCATTTTGCTTTGCACATACCTGTTCAATCTCCGCCAAAGCGGCTTGCGTTTGTTCTTGGCTAATACGCATCCGATCAAAAATTATAGAGCGTTCTTTGAGCAAGGTTTCAAGCTGTACATAATCTACACTTTGTTGCGCATCCACATAAGGTGCAACAAGTTGAGATAAAGCGTTTTGCACACCTTGCATTGCGTGCTCCAGATCCTGTTTGGATTGTTGCCTTTGTCTTATATGCTCTTGTGTACTTGCTTGCTGTGCTTGAATGAGTGCTTGATCACGTTCAAAATTTTGTAGACCTTGATCATGCGCTGCAATCTCTTGCTCTTGTATGCGTACCGCTTGAGCAGCCTGCTCATAAGCTTTAATCAACTGATACAACTGTTCTTGCTGCGTTTCTTTTGTTTTAAACCAAGCTTGAAACGCTGTGAAATCAGTTATCGTCAGCTCAGGTGCATTAAAATCCTGTATTTTTTCTCGCTCGAACTGATCACATAACTGCTTTAATTGGCATTGCAAGGCTGCAATACAGGCCTGATCTTCTCTATTGTTGTTATGCCATAACTCTATTTTCTGCTGTGCAGCCCAACCTTTTTCTTTGATATCGTCTCGACGTTGAAGGTAGGTATCGAGTTGTTGTTGTGTTTTCGATACATCAAGCTTTTGATACGATGCTACAGCTGGGTGTTGTGTCGCACCACAAAGCGGACAAGGCTCGTTAGGCTGAAGCTTTTGTCGATAATCTTCCAAAGCCAAAATCGTTTTTTCTTGATCAAGAATTTTTTCTAGATACTGTACATGAAGCTGGATCTCTTGATAACTCTGAGCAAGATCGGCTTTTTCACTTTGAACTTGAGCTATATCTTGCATACGCTGCTGCAAAGCTTGCTCTTTACGGCTCAGCTCCGTATGTTGATCTTGGTATTGCTGTGCAATCTGCATGAGCTGAAGACGTGCGCTTTGCTGACTTTGACTTTGTTCGTAGTCTTGCTGCGATTGTTGATATTGCACTAAAGTACAAACTTTATCTCTTTGCTGCTGCAACTGATGCAACCTATGTTGTAATAAGCTACTCTGCTGCTGTTGTACTTGATACGCTTGAGCTAAATTTGCACTTTTCTGCTGTTGTTGTTTCAGCTGGCTTGTATACTTGTTTAAGGTTTGCTCTTGTTCTGTGTATGCTGCGTGCTTCTGCTCTATATCTTGGATTTTTGATTGCAGTACAGGCACAACATGTTTCAGATCACCATCGACTTGATGTGCTTCAAGATAAGTCACGCAAGCTGTTCGCTCTTGTTCTATTTGACACTTTTTAGCAGCACTTACTTGACTTTCTTGTTGTACTTTTTGCTGCTCCGCGATCGTCAGATCTCGCTCCTTGTGTAAACCCGTAATCTGATCTTGCCCTGCTGTAATCTTTTGATCGAGAGGTAACACATGCTCATGAATCAGCTGATCGAGATCCTGATATTGAATTTGAGTTGTTTGCAACTGCTCAGCACATGCCTGCATATCTGTTTTTTTCTGCGCGAGCATCTTTTGCTGCTCTGCTGCAACAGACTCTAACTCGACGCAGCTATGCTTGAGTGCCTCGTAATCGGTTACATACTCACGATAGACTTCATAAATAGGAGCAATAGCTTGAGCCGGTAATGCTTGTTCTAAACGAAGAAATATATCATTCTGGTCAGCCAAGGCTTGCTCTGCTTGATGCAATTTCGCTTCAAAAGACTGACAATTTGCAGAAGCTTTATCGACATCCATCCACCACTTTTGATGGTGCTGTTGTTTTTCTTGAGTCGCGCCCAGTACTTGCTCTTGCTGTTCAAGTTGTTTGAACTCTGCTTCGACTTGTGGGCGCTGCTCACCTAATAACGCAGTTTTTTTATGATCGAAAAGACTTGCTTCTCGCTGATAGCGCTCTTTTGCACTTCTATATTCCTCAAAAACACGCTGTGATATTTGACCATAGACTTCTGTACCTGTGAGCTCTTCTAAAAGCTCGGCTTTATCCTTTGAATCGGCATTTAAAAAAGCGGCAAAATCGCCTTGTGATAACAGAACAGACTTCGTGAAACGGTCAAAATCAAGACCACTGATAGCTTCTATTCTCTTTTCTTTTTTCGATATTTTTGTCTCTAAGATGATATCGCCAGCTGTCACATCCACCAGCTCAACTTGAGCATCTTGCAGTGTTTCTCCTACTTTAAAGCGGGCACATCTTTGGCTCCAATAAGCACGATAAACATGCTGTTTGACTTGAAACTCCACCTCAGCTAAACATTCAGCGGTTTCTTTCGTCATCAATTCATTGGTTGTCTTATTGATCTTACTGAGTCTCGGTGTTCTGTGATATAAAGCTAAACATATGGCATCAAGTAATGTAGTTTTGCCTGCACCGGTTGCGCCTGTAATCGCGAATAAGCCATGATCTTTAAAAGGTGCCTGCGTGAAATCGATTTTCCATTCACCTTTCAATGCATTGATATTTTTGAAACGTAAACTTAATATCTTCATCTATGAGACTCAACTTGAATTTGATGCACAATTCTTTTAAAAGAAGTTCTCAGCCGATTCATTTGGGCTTTTTTACCTTCTGTATCTGCTTGTTCTTGACTTAAACGCTTTTCAAAAACATCTTCAGGCTTTAAATCTTGTAATTGTTCATGTGGCGCGCGACGCGTGAGTTTGGCATCGACCTGTTTCATCACAGAGTTTTGTAATATCTCGATAGGATATTGCTCTGTCCAAGCGTGAATGGCTCGCATCATTTCTGCGCGGGTACTGTCGGATAAATCGACTTCTACTTTCAGCCAGACTCGAGGATCTTTTTCGTGAAACTCAAAACTCTCAAGCTGGTTTTGTATTGCCGCGAGCGTGCCTTTCATGACCTGCATAGGCTGAAATCTAGGCACTTTAATTTCATGAACTTGTTTCAGTTGTGAGGCCTCAAACTCAGCAATCAAGACCTGTTTATCATGATTGAGCTCATCAAAACTAAGAGGAATAGGCGAGCCACAATAACGAATATGAGACTGTTGTGCTACAACTTGCGGACGATGAATATGGCCTAAAGCGATGTAATCTGCTTGTGGAAAAGCACCTGCTGGATAAGCTTCAAGTGTACCGATATAAATGTCGCGCTCTGATCCTGTCTTTTGAATATTGCAAGCGGTAAGATGACCGGTAGCAATAATAGGCAAAGGTTGTTTGATCTGCTCTCGCATGGATTGTGCAAAACGAAAGGTATCTTGGTAATGTTCGGTAATCGCTTCTTGTAAAGCCTGATGCTTCACTAAACTTGACTGTCCTGCTGCACTAGAGATCAAGCTCTGTGGTCTTAAATAAGGAATAGCACATACTAAAGCTGCCGCTTGGTCTTGACGATTTTTCAGTACAATCACCTGCTTCTCAATATCTTGGGTATCGATATCAGAAATAATATGCACATGCAGGTGCTCAGTTAAAGGTTTTGATTCATCAAGCATAGACACCGAATCATGATTACCAGCCAAAATAATAAGTTGACATTCTAAAGCATGCATATGGCTTATAAATTGAGCATATTGCTTTCTGGCATAACTTGGAGGCGCACCTATATCAAAAATATCCCCTGCGATGATCACAGCATCAATATGATGTACTTTGACTTGTTTTAATAACCATTGAATAAACTGAGCATGTTCTTCATTTCTGCTTTTCTGTTTATGGAAATATTGACCTAAATGCCAATCTGAAGTGTGTAAAATTTTTATAGACACGATATTCCTGCATGGATAGGCTCACAATAAGCGCATGGTACAGGATTTTAAGATTTATGGAAGTGCTACAAAGTATGAGTCATGATTAAAATTTTAATCGACTTCATGCTCATATAATGTTGAGATAATATAAAAAATAAACTCAACTATCGAGCTGATTCGGATAGGATATCCCATATGATGATAAACCTATATTTTCACCTCTGAAATCATTCATATATCAAAAGTATAAAATGGAAATAAATGATAAAAATGATAACCTAAAATAAAAGAACATCTCACAATAGAAAAGGTCTACCTATGAGAATAATTACACTTATTTCTTTACTTTTTATAATGCCGGTTATGGCTTCTGAGATAAATAAGACTGAAATCAAATCCACTCTAACTATCGATGAGGCACTTGATACCATCTCCTATGAAAAAAAAGACAAAGCGCTTTTCGATTACTTTCTCCCTCTAGCCCATAAAGGAGATATGAAAGCACAGCATGAATTAGCCTTGCTCTATTATAGCGGGAAAGGTGTACCACCTGATTTAAATCAAGCAATCAAATTCTGGACTCTTGCAGCAGAGCAAGGACATATAGAGGCGCAATATGAGCTGGCTACAATTTTACTCTATGCAGAAAACAAAACTTCAATTCAAGAAAGTATATATTGGTATACTCTAGCCGCAGAACAAGGCCACACTAAGGCCATGTATGAACTCGCATGGATATATCAATCAGGAACCTTCACCCCCCAATCTGATGAAAAAACTTTTTATTGGTATCAAGCTTTAGCCGATGAAAAAGTCTCTGCAGGCCAACTTAATTTAGGCATTATGTATTTAGAAGGTCGTTTCGTTCAACACGATATAGAGCAAGCTCTGTTTTGGTTAAATCAAGCAGCGCAACAAAAACACCCAGAAGCCATGCTGCAATTAGGACTCCTGTATACTAAAGGAGTGGGCATCAAACCTAATCCGAAAAAAGCTTTTGACTTATATAAACAATCCGCACAAAAAGGAAACATTGATGCACAGTTTTATTTAGCGAGGATGTACAGTCAAGGAGAAAGTGTCGAGAAAAACTCTATTTTAGCTTATGTTTGGTTTAAAATCGCCATAAAAAATTATCATAGCCCAGCCATTACAGAATGGCTTTTGCTCAAGGAAAAGATGAAACCTGAACAAATTAAGAAAGCCGAAAATACGCTGAACACTTATCTTGAAGACAAGCCAAATTTAATATGGAAATTGACTCTTCTATATTAATAAAAAAGAGCTATTACAAGTCGTTATGTACAACAAAAATAAAACGGAATGAGCCAAGTGTTGTGCGCCCAACTCAAGCCATTTTGATGGTTTGTAAAATTAATCCTTTTTTGCTCTGCTCAGTATATATAAAAGTGTCACCTTAACAATGAGATTGAATTAAAGGAATGAGGTGCTCAGGTTGATCAATATGATGCTTCGCCGACCACTGTTCTATACCGTCGGTTTCTTTATGAAATCCCCAAGTCACCGCAACAGAAATCATGCCACTACAGTTCGCAGCTTCCACATCACGTAATGCATCACCTAAATAAAAAATTTTCGATGGGTGACGCTGTAACTGCTGGGCTGCCAAGAGCATAGGCTCGGCATGAGGTTTAGCTTTCATACAGCTATCACCAGAGATAAGGGTTTGAATCCGCGATGTTAAATTTAAATTCTTAATTAAGGGTCGAGCAAAGCGAGCTTGTTTATTGGTCACAATACCCCAAGGTATTTGCTGTTCATCTAACCAGCCTAACAAATTCTGCATACCATCAAAATAGACCGTATCTTGACCTAAGTTCTGTTGATACAGATGTAACATGCTCTGCTGAATTTGTCTCAGGGTTGTCTCAGGTATCGACTTTTTAATTGAAGCTTTGACCATAGCAAAACTACCATCAGAAATATACGTTTTCACTTTATTGCGATTACAAGGTTCCAATTGATGTAACTTTAATGCCGTGTCTAAAGCATTGAGTAAATCACCTGATGAGTCGAGCAATGTGCCGTCCAAGTCAAATAATACGCCTATTTCTTTCATACAGCTTTCCCTTATACACCTTTACTATGATTTTAAATTAAGCTACTTTCTCTGCCATTAACATATAGTTTACATCTAATTTAGAAGTATACTTAAATAATCCTGTAAAAGGATTATAGGTCA
The DNA here is from genome assembly GCA_002341165.1 of Shewanellaceae bacterium UBA2521. GTDB lineage: Bacteria > Pseudomonadota > Gammaproteobacteria > Enterobacterales > Shewanellaceae > UBA2521. The sequence continues at coordinate 21,548 of DDNL01000045.1, read as the reverse complement.
CACCTAATGCGTCTTGAACCAATAGTTCAGTTTCATCTATCATACTGATGAGCTCTGAAGGCTTAATAAACTTAGCATGCTCATGTGTTCCCACGGGTAACATTTTCAAAATATACTCCGCACCAATAATAGCTTGAACATAAGACTTGATGTTACGGTTGATCGTAGAGAAAAAAACTTTACCTCCAGGTTTAACCATATCATGGCAAGCCCGAATCACAGAAGCAGGATCAGGAACATGCTCCAACATCTCCATACAGGTGATAACATCATAATAATTTTGGTGTTGCTCTGCGTGGCTTTCAGCATGATTAAGCTGATACTTTACGCGCACTTCACTCTGCTTGGCATGTATTTTTGCAACTTCTAAAGGTTTTTTACCCATATCAATACCTGTTACATCTGCACCTAATTGTGCCATGCTTTCACTCAAAATACCGCCACCGCAACCCACATCTAAAATGCGTTTACCAAACAGCCCTTCTGCACCACGCTCAATATAATCAAGTCGTAAAGGGTTGAGTTGGTGTAAAGGTTTAAAGTTTCCGTTTGGATTCCACCAATCTGCTGCAAGCTCTTCAAATTTATAGATTTCTTGCATATCAACATTCTCTATTTTGTCCACTTTGGAACCTCTTCTTTTGTATCTCAATATAAATTTTGCATCCCATTATAAGCTTTCTACCGCTTAAGGGAATAATTGTGTTAGAATAGCTTTAAATTTTTATCACTTAATCTCACATAAATACCTCATAAGCTATCTAAACTTAGAAAGCTGGTATTTAACGAAGGGAACGGACAGTATATGACAGATTTAGAAACTTCAATCACACCTGTGAATATTGAAGAAGAGCTTAAAAACTCATATCTAGACTACGCAATGAGTGTTATCGTAGGTCGAGCACTTCCCGATGTGCGCGATGGCCTAAAGCCTGTACATCGTCGTGTGTTATTTGCTATGAACCAACTCAACAACGATTGGAATAAGCCTTATAAAAAATCAGCACGTGTTGTAGGTGACGTTATCGGTAAATACCATCCTCACGGTGATAGCGCTGTCTATGACACTATTGTCCGCATGGCGCAGAAATTTTCCTTACGTTACACCTTGGTTGATGGTCAGGGTAACTTCGGCTCTATTGACGGTGATGCCGCCGCGGCAATGCGTTATACAGAAATACGCATGTCTAAAATTGCGCACCGACTTCTTGCTGATCTTGAAAAAGAAACGGTCAACTTTGTACCCAACTACGATGGTACAGAGCAAATTCCACATGTACTTCCAACCAGAATGCCAAACCTTTTGATCAATGGATCATCAGGTATCGCTGTGGGTATGGCAACTAATATTCCACCTCATAATATCTCAGAGGTTATCAGTGGTTGTTTGGCTTTAATTGATAATCCAGATATCGATGTTGAAGGTCTGATGGAACATATTCCTGGGCCTGACTTCCCTACCTCAGCGCAAATTAGTGGTCGCAAAGGCATTATTGAAGCTTATAACACAGGTCGTGGTCGTATTTATATCCGTTCAAAAGCATCCGTTGAAGAAATGGAAAGCGGTCGTGAGCGCATTGTGGTCACAGAACTACCTTACCAAGTCAACAAAGCGCGCCTAATCGAAAAAATTGCTGAGCTTGTCAAAGATAAAAAAATTGAAGGCATCTCAGGCTTACGTGATGAATCAGATAAAGATGGCTTACGTGTAGTCATTGAGCTCAAACGCGGTGAGTCGGGTGAAGTGGTTTTAAATAACTTATATTCACAGACACAAATGCAAACCGTATTTGGTATCAATATGGTTGCTCTCGATAATGGCCAGCCTCGCTTATTGAACCTCAAACAAACACTTGAAGCTTTCGTGATGCATCGTCGTGAGGTCGTTACACGTCGTACTGTATTTGAATTACGTAAAGCAAGAGAACGTGCTCATATTTTAGAAGGTTTAGCTATATCATTGGCCAACATTGATGCAGTCATTGAACTGATTCGTAACGCTGATACGCCTGCCAATGCAAAAATCAAGTTGCATGAACAGCTCTGGTCATTAGGTCATGTACAAAGCATGCTCGCTGAAACAGGTAATGATATTGCCCGTCCTGAATGGGTTGAAGCTGAATTTGGCATCACAGATCAAGGCTATCGTCTGACTGAACAACAAGCACAAGCTATTCTTGATTTAAGACTGCATAAGTTAACAGGTCTAGAGCATGATAAAATTCTCAATGAATACAAAGAACTTCTAGAGCTGATTAAAGGTCTGCTGCATATTTTAAGTAGCCCTACCCGATTGCTTGAAATTATACGAGAAGAGCTTAATGATGTGCTAAACGAGTTTGGCGACGTACGTAAAACAGAAATTACCGCTGCATCACATGACATCAGTATGGAAGATCTGATTACAGAAGAAGATGTGGTCGTCACCTTATCTCACATGGGCTATGTGAAGTATCAATCTCTGGATGAATATCAAGCACAACGCCGTGGCGGTAAAGGTAAAGCGGCCACAAAAGTCAAAGACGAAGACTTTGTTGAACGCTTACTCATTGCCAATACTCACGATACTATTTTATGTTTTTCTAATTTAGGGCAAATGTATTGGCTTAAAGTGTATCAATTACCTTTTGCAAGTCGCTCTGCGCGCGGTCGTCCTATCATTAACTTACTACCTTTATCGAAAGATGAACGTATCACAGCCATTTTACCTGTGCGAAGTTATGATGAAGGTAAGTATATCTTTAAGGCCACCGCATCGGGTACCGTAAAGAAAACACCTCTAACAGATTACAGCCGTCCTCGAGCTAATGGTATTATCGCGGTCAACTTAAAAGATGGAGATCAGTTAATTGATGTCGCCATCACCGATAATACAGCAGACGTGATGTTGTTTTCTAATGCCGGTAAAGTCGTGCGTTTCCATGAAACAGCAGTGCGTCCAATGGGACGTAATGCTACAGGTGTTCGTGGTATCAAACTTGAAGGTTCGCAGCGCGTGGTGTCCATGATTATTCCACAAGGCGATGGCGAAGTACTCACAGTCACTGAAAATGGCTTTGGCAAACGCACAGCTCTTGCTGACTATCCACAAAAAAGTCGTGCAACAAAAGGAGTCGTGTCAATCAAAGTCAATGAACGTAATGGCGATGTAGTCGGTGCAGTACAAGTGAATGAGGCTGATGAAATTATGCTTATTAGCAATAAAGGCACTCTCGTACGTACTCCTGTAAATGGTGTCTCATCTTATGGACGTAATACTCAAGGCGTTACCCTGATCAAAACTTCTTATCAAGAAAAAGTAGTCAGCCTTGAACGTATTGATGAAGTACAAGATACAGCCACCCTCTCCCCTCCAGAGCCTAATCAGGCTGCAGCAGAATTGCCTGAAGTTTAAGTCAAACACCCCCTGCATATGCGGGGGGTTTCTGTATGAGTGAACTCAATCACTACTGTTTGTTATAGGCTCTTGCCTCTTTAGGTTTGAAACCCTAAAAAAGCAGAAAAAATTTTTGAATCTTAGGCTTATTTCTTGTATGCTCTAGGGTCATTTACAGTTTTTTATATATTCATTTTTTAAGTCGAATTAAGGTAATTTTAGATGTCATTAGATTCGTTGGAAGAGTTAGTTTCTTTTTGTAAACGTCGTGGTTTTGTTTATCAAAGTGCTTCTATATATGGTGGCTTACAAGGCGTATACGACTTCGGCCCTCTTGGCGTTGAACTCAAGAAAAATATCAAAGACGCATGGTGGAAATCTATGGTCTATATGCGTGACGATATCGAAGGTGTAGACGCGGCATTACTTACACAAAAGCACGTACTGAAAAACTCTGGACATGAAGACACATTCTCCGATCCAATGACTGACTGCAAAGTCTGCAAAAAAAGATTTAGAACCGATCATCTTGAATCAGATAAATGTCCAAGCTGCGGTGCAACAGAGCTTACTGAATCACGTGAGTTTAACCTTATGCTCAAAACAAATGTAGGACCTGTTGTAGATGAAGATGCATTTGCCTATCTACGTCCCGAGACTGCGCAAGGTATTTTTACAAACTTCAAGAATGTTTTAGATTCAGCATCACCCAAGATCCCTTTTGGTATCGCACAAATTGGTAAAGCATTTCGCAACGAAATTACACCGAAAAACTTTATCTTCCGTGTCCGCGAATTTGAACAAATGGAACTTGAGTTTTTTGTAGAGCCAGGTACCGATGACACTTGGCATGAGTATTGGGTTGAGAACAGACTCAAATGGTGGGAAGATCAAGGTGTACCACGCTCTAGCCTCGTTTTAGAACATCAAACAGCTGATGATCTAGCTCACTACTCCAAAGCAACGGTTGATATTTTATATCACTTCCCTCATGGTTTGGAAGAACTTGAAGGTGTCGCAAACCGTACAGATTACGATTTAGGATCCCACAGTAAAGAACAGCAAGATTTACATCTCAGTGCCACAGTCAAGACGAATGAAGAGTCTTGTGCCAAACTGATTGTACAACCACAAAACAATGATCCAAAGAAATATGTACCCTTTGTGATTGAGCCTTCAGCAGGTGTAGAACGCGCCTTTCTTGCTATTTTGAGCGAAGCATACACCAAAGAAAATTTAGCGGACGGTAAAAGTCGCGTTGTACTGAAGTTAAAACCACATCTTGCTCCGATTAAAGTTGCCGTAACACCTCTAGCGAAAAACAAACCTGAATTAGTCAATTTGGCAAAAGAGGTCGTACAAAAGCTACGTCAATCTATTTCAGGCCGTGTTGCTTTAGAAGCTGGCGGAAATATCGGCAAGATGTATCGTAAGAATGATGAAATAGGTACTCCTGTTTGCATTACTATCGATTTTGAGTCGATCGAAAGTGATGTGCAAACCGTAACACTTCGCGATCGTGACACAATGGAACAAACCCGAATTCCTGTATCTGAGCTGCCCCAAACTATAGCTAAGATGCTAAGCTAAGCTGACTCTTTTTCTATTTATCAATAAAAAAGCCTCTTATGAGGCTTTTTTGTTCTAAACTATACATGAAACTCAATAAGCTCATTGGATATAACTCGCTATGATGGCACTTTTCTTCGTTATCTTTCTAGGCGCAATGTATACTGCTTTTATAGGCAAAAAGAATTTAAGCTATAGCCTATTTGCTATTGCTTTTCTTGCTAGCCTAACAAGATACCTACACAGCTTAATCATGTAAGGAGACAACATGGCACACAAAGTGATTTCCCATACCAATACATTTGGGCTGCTCGGTGTTTGTGGAATCTTAATTTTGGGGTTTGTACTGCAATTTATATTTGATGAAAAGCCTTGTCCCCTGTGCTTAATGCAACGTATCGGTTTTGTAATGGTTATGTTTGGCTTTTTCTTAAATGTTGTATTCGGCCCTTTAATGCATCATTACAGCTTCATTTTATTAGGCTCTGTCTTTGGCGCAGCCGTATCTTTTACACAAATTAATTTATATGCAACAGGCGAAGGTTACGGTAGTACAATTTTAGGTCTGCACTTCTATGAATGGTCACATATGCTCTTTATGGCCATCATTTTAGCCGTAGCAGGTTTATTAACTCTGCCTCATCTTACTGCAAAACAAATTGCATCCTATAAAATGACACAGTTTGACACTTGGGTCTGTTATGTGGCATTTGCCACTGTAGTTTTTAATATTTTTATGACTATTGCTGAATGTGGCCTCACAAGTTGTCCAGAAAACCCCGACACCTACTGGATTTTAACTTTTTTCTCTTCTTTATAGCATTAAAGCGCATACAGCAGGCCGTTTCAGCCTGCTTTTTCAAAGATAAAATTTCTTAACTACACAAAAAACAGCTTTTGCAAAGTATCACTCGGAAACATAGCTTTTTGCAACTTACGCTTATCCATATGATAGTAACCACCCAGATCTTGTTTTTGCCCTTGTGCTGCAATCAACTCTTGTTCAATCTGAGTCGCATGCTGCGCTAAAGATTCAGATAGGAGTGTAAAAGATTGTGCAAGCTCCGCGTCTTCTGCTTGCGTATTTAAAGCTTGAATCCAATACCAAATTAAATAAAAATGACTGCCTCTGTTATCTATACTGCCTAAACGTCGTTTTGGCGACTTATCCTGCTCTAAAAATTTAGAGATAGCTTGATCTAAGGTATAAGAAAGAATCTGCGCTTGACTATTCCCACGTTGCTCGGCCAGATGTGATAAAGAAGCCATTAAAGCCAAAAACTCACCTAAGGAATCCCAGCGTAAATAACCTTCGTCAACAAACTGTTGTACATGTTTAGGTGCGCTACCACCAGCTCCTGTTTCAAACAATCCACCACCTGACATCAAAGGTACAATGGAAAGCATCTTGGCACTGGTGCCTAACTCTAAAATAGGGAAGAGATCTGTTAAATAATCACGCAAAACATTTCCTGTTATCGCAATGGTATCTTGGCCTTGCTGTAAGCGTCTTAATGTGGTGTAGGTTGCTTCAATCGGAGATTCAATACTCAAGCTCAGATTTGAAGTGTCTTTCTCTTGCAATGCAAGATTTACTTTTTTAATCAACTGCGTATCATGAGCGCGCTCACTATCGAGCCAAAATATAGCAGGTTTTTGTGACAATCGAGCCCGAGACAAAGCCAAATCAATCCAGTTATCAATTGCTTGTGATTTCACCATACACATACGCCAAATATCACCTTCATTCACAGAATGCTCAAATACAATCTGCCCTTCTTGATTTACAACCTGTACAACACCCTCTTGCTCTATCTCAAATGTTTTATTATGAGAGCCGTATTCTTGAGCTTTTTGTGCCATCAAACCTACATTAGCAACATTACCCATAGTCTTGGGATCAAAAGCTCCTTCTTGTTTACAAAAATCTATAACCGCCTGGTACACACCCGCATAGCTTCGATCAGGAATGAGGGCTTTTGTATCTTCAAGCTGCCCTTGTGCATTCCACATGCAGCCTGATTCTCGAATCATGGCTGGCATCGATGCATCAATGATGACATCATTCGAACGATGTAAGTTCGTGATACCTTGATCAGAGTTGACCATAGCTAAAAGTGGGCGCTCCTTTAATAGTTTCTGATAAGCATCTGTAATCTCTTGCTGTTTTGCTTCTGGGAGCACCTTTATCTTTTCAAATAAATCAGCCATACCATAGCTAGGATGTACACCTAAGTCAGCAAATTCTTCTGCAAAACCCTCAAAAATAGGCGCAAAAAAGAGCTCCACAGCATGACCAAAAATAATAGGATCAGAGACTTTCATCATGGTTGCTTTAAGATGTAAAGAAAGCATTAAAGATGTATCTTGCGCTTTATTTATTTCTTCGACCAAATACGATCTCAGCGCAGATTTTCGCATCAGCGCCGCATCAACAATATCTCCTTGTTCTAATTTAAGTCCCGATAATAAAGTATGTTCTTGTCCAGCTTTATGGCGTAATACGACTGAAAGCTCGGTGAGCTCAGTACAAGTATGAGACTGTTCTGTTTCATAAAAATCTCCATGTTGCATCGATGCAACATGCGTTTTTGATGTTTTTTGCCAAGCTCCCATATGATGAGGATGACTTTTCGCATAACGTTTCACCGAAGCCGCAACGCGCCTATCTGAGTTACCTTCTCGCAAAACAGGATTCACCGCACTACCTTTCACCGCATCAAAGCGATTTTTGATGTTTTGTTCGACTGTATTTTGAGGTGATTCAGGATAATCAGGTAAAGCATAACCATGCGACTGCAACTCAGCAATTGCCGCTTTAAGTTGAGCTTGTGAAGCTGAAATATTAGGCAGCTTAATAATATTAGCAAGTGGATCTTTGACTAAATTCCCCAGTTTTGCTAAATCGTCATCTTGCTTCTTATCGCTGGCTAGATCATCAGCAAAAGCAGCAATCAATCGTCCTGCTAAAGAAATATCAACTTCTTCTATCTGTAAATGGGCTTGAGCTAAGACTTGGCGTACCATAGGCAGTAATGAATGTGTAGCTAACGCAGGAGCTTCGTCTGTATAAGTCCAAAGCAAATCGGGAAGCTTTTGATTTGTAGTCATTTTTTTTCCTTAAAATTTTCTAAGCCTTTGTAATAAATGAATGAGTTGAAGATGATCATCATCATTGAGATCTTTAAAGTATTTAGACTCTACAACATGACACTCGTGCATCATATCAAGCTCAAGCGCTTTCGCTTCTTTAGTAAGATAGACTAAAAATGCTCTGCGATTATCAGGCTCAACACAACGCTCAATCAGATTTAATTTTTGTAGTTGATCCAAGGCACGTGTCATAGTGTAAGTAGGTATTTGACAGCGTTTAGAAAGCTCAACTTGAGTGATTCCGTCGGATTGCCACAAACGCATAAGAATAGACCACAGACGTATATCTAATTGATAACGCGTCAGACGCTCATTCAGTTGAGCAGACAAACTTTCAGCTAATTGGCTTAACATGTAAACTAAATTAGGTTGATCCTTCACAATAAATCTCCTTTTCATAGAGCTAAAACTCTATGCGTTGCACCATCAGTTCAATTGGATGCATCGTTATCTGATTAGAACAGCGTTTCACTTGGCTTCTACAAGAATGTCCTGTCACCAAAATAGGCTGCTCCGTATGTTCTATTCGTTCTTTCCATGATGCAGCATAAAGCGCTTTAGAGGCTTCAACATGTTCTACTTCATGACCATAAACACCCGCCATGCCACAACAACCAGTTGTAGGAGTACGCACATGAATACCTATATGCTGCAAAATCGATGTCCATTCCTCCTTTGCCTCAGGAAGCACACTTCGCTCTGAACAATGATGCAACAGCACATAAGGCTTTGTTTCCACCTGAAGCTGAGGCAACGATTTTAAATTCATAGCAAGCCACTCATGTACAATCTGAACATGAATATTTTTTGCCTGAGGGTTGGTGCGTCTGTATTCATCACGATAAGTCAAAACCATCATAGGATCAAGACCTATCATAGGCACATTCAGCTGTGATATGCGAGAAAGAAATGCAACATGCGCATCGACTACTTGCGAAAATTTATCTAAAAAACCTTTAACATATAATGCTTTTCCATGAGTATGATAAGGTAAAAGTATCGGCTTAAACCCCATCAGCTCAATCAACTTCATCAAAGCTTCAAGCACATGAGCTTCATAAAAAGATGTAAAAGGGTCTTGAACAATACATACATATTGTTGTCTCTCTGAAGGCGAAAGTTCGGTAAGCTGCTGCCAATCTTGAGTCCAAGATGGATAGTGCAGCATACGTTGCGCTAGTGTTGGACAAGACAAAGGTGGAAAATCAACATAACCCAGCATTTTTTTACCTATCCAACCTGTCATTGCATGAGTCTGTATTGCATTAGTCAGCCGAGGAAATTTAGCTGCCATAGGTAAAAAGCTTTCAACAAAGCCAAGCACATAATCTCTTATAGGACGCCTATAACGCTGGTGATATCCTTGCAGAAATTGAGCTTTAAAAGTAGGAATATCAACTTTAACAGGACAAGCACTTGAACAAGCCTTGCACGATAAACACCCATCCATAGCTTTTTTGACTTCATGCGAAAAATCGTCAGCTTGATTCAACCTACTTATGTTTATACGTTGCCACCAAGGTACTTTGGATAAGCTGGCTAAATCATGCTGAGTCAGACCTTGTTTTGCTAGCTGACGCAACCACTCTCGCATAAGTGTTGCTCTTCCTTTAGGCGAATGCACTCTGTCTGCTGTGACTTTAAAGGAAGGACACATCACCTGATCCTTTTGATAATCAAAACAAAGACCGTTGCCATTACAACGCATTAAAGGTGCAAAATCTTGTTGTATAGATAATGGAATCTGTTTATCAAAATGCCCTCGTTTTATCGCATCAATAGGCAAAACCTGTATTGTCTCATCATCATAAGCTGTAACCAATTTAGAACGGTTAAGCCTATTAAAAGGATCAAAAATAGTCTTAATTTCACGTAATACTTGATACAAGGATGGGCCAAAAGCTTGCTCTACGTACTGGCCTCGCACACCTTTACCATGCTCTCCCCACATCACACCGCCATATTTTTGTGTTAAAGCGAAGACTTGATCCGACAACTGATGTAGCATCTTCTCATCTTGTTCATCTTGCAAATTCAGCATCGGCCTAACATGTAAAACACCTGCGTCAACGTGACCAAACATACCATAAGTGAGCTTTGCCTCGTCCAGTAGTTGTCGAAACTCTAAAATAAAATCAGCAAGCACATCAGGAGAAACAGCAGCATCTTCAACAAAAGCTACAGGTTTTCGCATACCTTGAGTATTACCTAACAAGCCTACTGCTTTTTTGCGCATAGCATAGATACTTTGAATCGCCTCTTGAGTTTTTAAAATACGAAAACCTAAGATAGGAACTTGGCTATGATGCAGCAAGCGTTCAAAACGCTCCAGACAGGCCTCAATATGCGCTTGCTGACCTGAAAATTCAACCATGTTTAAACAATGCAATGCTTGCGAAGCACTCGTAGCCACACAATCAGTCACTTGATGCCAAATAGGGTCTTGCTGAGCAAGTTGCAGTACAACATGATCAATCATTTCTACTGCTGTAGCTTGTGCTGCAACCAGTTCAGGTGCATGTTGAAGACCTGCTTCAAGAGAAGCATAGCTCACAGTTATCATGACCCTTTGTTGAGGTATAGGCGTTAAATTCAACTTTGCTTGGGTGACAATACCTAGTGTACCTTCTGCACCGGCAAAAAGCCGACTTAAATCAAATGAATCACTTGCATCGTCCAGTGCATGCTTTAAATCATAACCTGTTAAAAAGCGATTTAATTGAGGAAACACACGTAAAACTTCTGCACGATGCGTCTGACATAATTCCAGAGCTTGCTGCGTTTGTTGTGCCTGTTTGCCCTGATAAGCTTGATGAACTCGATCAATCTGGACTTTTTTAGTTTGTAAAAAAGAGCCATCAGCGAGCACAATATCCAAGCTCAAGATATGATCAGATGTTTTACCGTAAACTAAAGAACCAGCTCCCGATGCATCCGTTGCAATCATACCGCCCAAAGTAGCTCGATTTGAGGTGGAAGTATCAGGGCTGAAAAAAAGCCCATAAGGCTTGAGCATATCATTCAATGCATCTTTGACCACACCAGACTGTACAATGACCCAACCCTCTTCTGGGTTAATGTCAATCACTTGATTAAAATACCTCGATAGATCAACTATCACACCAAAGTTAAGCGCTTGTCCATTCGTGCCAGTGCCGCCACCTTTAGCAGTAAAATGTATTTCAGCGAACTTCTCTTGTGATGCAAGTTGTAGCATGAGCTGTATATCTTGTTGATTTTTAGGATAAACAACAGCTTGAGGTACAAACTGATAAATTGAATTATCCACCGCATGCGTTAAGCGTGCACTGTAGCTTGTGTCTATATCGCCTTGAAAAGCAGTATTCGCTAATTGATCAAAGTAACTTTGATATACGGGCTGCATTGTAGTATTTAGGGTAATTTGCGGCAAATAATGTTTATCGGCCAAAAAATTAAGTCTCTCATCAGAACCTTTAGCGCATGTTCTATGGTTGAATTTTGTCATCAAAACCTATCTTATAAACTTGCTACGTTGAGCCAAGTTTCAATTATTGTATCAGCATTGAGAGATATGCTATCAATACCTTCATCAATAAGCCACTGTGCAAAGTCTGGATAATCTGAAGGAGCTTGGCCACAAATTCCAACATACTTATTATGCTTTCGACAAGTCGCAATAACTTGGCTTAACAAAGCCTTAACCGCTAGATTGCGTTCATCAAATAAATGAGATATTAAAGATGAGTCTCTATCCAAACCTAAAGTAAGCTGTGTTAAATCATTGGAACCAATAGAAAAGCCATCTATATGCTCCAAGAAATCTTCAGCGAGAATCACATTAGAAGGTACTTCACACATCATCAAGATTTTAAGTCCATGCTGTCCTCTCCTTAAACCTGCTTGATGCATCACTTCCAACACAGCTTTAAGCTCATCGACGGTTCGAATAAAAGGAAGCATCACTTGAATATGCTGTAAGCCCATTTTTTCTCTTACATAGACCAAGGCTTTGCATTCTAAAATAAAACAGTCTTTGAAGGTATCATTCACATAACGACTTCCTCCACGAAATCCTATCATAGGATTTTCTTCTTTAGGTTCATATTGGCTACCACCAATGAGATGAGCATATTCATTAGATTTAAAGTCAGACAGACGCACGATAACAGTTCGATCATAAAAAGCACCTGCAATCATCGCAATACCTTGAACCAGTTGCGATATATAAAATTCTTTTGGTGTTTGATAAGGGGCAATACGCTGCTTTACTTGTTCCTTTATCGCATCAGGTTGCTCGTCAAAACGTAACGCTACCTGAGGATGAAGACCAATGTAACGGTTAATGATAAACTCTAAACGCGCTAATCCTACCCCATCATTAGGTAAAAGTGCTGCACTGAACGCATGTTCAGGTGAAGCGATATTAAGCATCATTTTGCAGGGTGCTTGAGGCATCTTATTCACTTGATCGCGCACCACGTCAAAGTCCAGCATGCCCTCATAAATCAAACCTATTTCACCTTGTGAACAATCAACAGTAATAGGTTGCCCAGAGGTGAGACGATGGGTTGCATCATGACAACCTACCACAGCAGGAATACCTAACTCTCGTGCTAGAATCGCAGCGTGACAAGTACGGCCACCACGATTCGTGACAATCGCACTTGCAAGCTTCATAATAGGTTCCCAGTCAGGATCGGTCATATCCGTCACCAGAACGTCGCCTTTTCGTACTTTATAGATCTGATCATGTGACATCAGCACTTTCACCGGGCCGGCTCCAATACGCTGACCTACAGCACGTCCTTCCAATAAAATAGAGGATTTGGTTTTAAGCTGATAACGTTCGATATAACAACTATATGAATAACCACGTACTGTTTCAGGGCGAGCTTGGACAATGTAAATTTTTCCAGTTATACCATCTTTGGCCCATTCAATGTCCATTGGCTGATTATAATGCGCTTCAATCATCACGGCTTGTTTTGCTAAATAATGTACTTCTTCATCGGTCAAAGACAATTGCTCTTGCTTTGCTTTAGGCGTATCTAACGCATGAACTTGTTCTTTTAAAGTTTGACTTTGAGAAAAAGCCATAAACTTTTGCTTCTCACCTAAACGCTTACGTAAAATGGCATCGTACCCTTTTGCCAACGTTTTTTTATGGACGTAAAACTCATCTGGATTAATCATGCCTTGCACAACAGATTCACCTAAGCCAAAAGCAGATGTAATGTAAACGATATCCCGATGACCCGACTCAGGATCTAAGCTAAACATCACGCCTGAAGTCGCCAAATCAGAGCGAACCATGCACTGAATCCCTACAGATAAAGCAATATTATGATGCGAAAAACCTTGGTGTGTTCGATATGAAATAGCTCGTCCAGTAAACAATGACGCAAAAACCTCTTTCACAGCACGTAAAATCATATCGTTGCTTTGTACGTTTAAAAAAGTATCTTGTTGTCCAGCGAAGGAAGCTTCTGGTAAATCTTCTAATGTCGCCGAAGATCGCACAGCGAAAGAGACTTCTGCAGATTGTTGTCTCAAAGCTTGTACTGATTTGGTAATCGCCTGAGTTAAATGAGGCTGCAAAGGCGTTTGGACAATCCAACTACGTATCATGTTGCCTGTATCGATTAAAGCTGACATGTTATCCGAGGGCATCGTGTTCAAGACCTGTTCAATACGCTTATTTAAGCCGCCGTATTCAAGAAACTCCTGAAAGGCAAATGCAGTCGTCGCAAACCCTTGTGGTACCATGATACCCGTTCGAGATAAATGTCGAATCATTTCACCGAGTGACGCGTTTTTACCTCCAACAATATGAATATCTTCTTGTCCAATTTCATGATACCAACGTATGTATTCCTTCACTTTTCTCTCCTGAAAGACACTTTATATCTTATTTTTTAGATCAAGGTCTTAAAACCTATCCACTGATTTTACCCGAATAAACCTGACTATTTTATAACTTTATAAAAAAGGATAAACAAGTTCAATTATCCTATATATACCTTCATGATCAAGGCGCGATAACGATGTAGCGTAAAAGAGTAACGCACAAAATCTAAAGAATAAATAAAGAAATATCTTTACACCATCAAAAACTGATTTTTTTATCTCAACAACTGCAAAAAAACATAACATAAAATAAGGTTTATGAGCATAAAAGGGGTGCCGAGATCTGCATTTTTATATATAATATTATTTTTATAAATTTATCTTTTTCCACAAAATAACGAGCTAAAATAGTTCAAATTTACCCAAGATCACTTTAAGTACACAAAATATGCTTTTTAACGTCATTACACCTATTAAACTTGCTTCAATGTACCCCTTATCAACATCTGTACAGAGTGAAGTGCAACAAGCGAGAGAGCATATTCAACGCATTATAACTGGAGACGACAAACGACTACTGGTCATCGTCGGTCCATGCTCTATTCACGATCCTCGTGCTGCTTTAGATTATGCGCAGCGATTAGCTCGATGCCATCATCAGCTCAAAGAGCATCTGTTTATCGTGATGCGTGTTTACCTAGAAAAACCAAGAAGTATATTAGGCTGGAGAGGACTTCTTAGTGATCCTACACTCACAGGCCAAGCGGAGCCAAGTCAAGGACTCATGATAGGCCGTAAACTTCTTCACGATTTAAGTGCGCTACATCTACCTTTAGCAACAGAGTTTCTTAACCCAATGCACGCACAGTACTTACAGGATTATATCAGCTGGGGAGCGATTGGAGCCCGTACAAGCGAAAGTTCAATTCATCGAGAGCTCGCTTCAGGTCTACCTTGCCCCATAGGATTCAAAAATAGAACAGATGGCGACATTCAGGTTGCGATTAACGCAATCAAGACGGCTGCACATTCACATCAAGTCTATAAATTTAATCATGAAGGAGCACCTTGCGTCGAGCAAACTCAAGGTAACCTAGCTACGCATCTTATTTTACGTGGTGGTATAAAACCAAATCATCACCCTCAGGATGTTCAAGAAGCTTGTCACCGTCTACAACAGCAACAACTTCATCCAAGCGTCATGATTGACTGTAGTCATGGTAACAGCCAAAAAAAATCAGCACAGCAAATCAAAAATATTGAAGCAATATGCACTCGCCTCAAGCAAGGTGAAAAAGGCATTTCAGGTGTTATGATAGAAAGCTTTATTGAATCTGGCCAACAAGAACTCGCAGAGCCGAGCCAACTGACTTATGGTCAAAGCATTACAGACCCATGTATTGACTGGCCTACAACAGAAAAGTTACTCCATCAACTTGCCACTTCAAACAAAAAATGACTTACCTATATGAGATAAATTCATGTATAGTTAATATTTGAATGCCTGTTATAAAGGCTGTCTAATCAAGATATAAAGTCACAGATAGGTTATATATATGAAATCACTTTTTTTCTCCTTTCTTTTACTTTTCATGTTTCTACTTCTTTTTGCTTTTGGAGCGAAGAATCAAGATGTGATCACCGTGGACTATCTCGTTGCGCAAGTGCAACTAGAAACATCTACTGTAATGTCTTTGACTTTTTTTATGGGCTTTGCCTTAGCTTGGCTGTTTGCCTTCTTTTACGTTGTACGCTTGAAGCTAAAGTTAGCTCAAATGCAAAGCGCATTGAAAAAAATGAATTCATCTGTAAGTCTACCTACTGCCCATGCATCACAGCTTACATCTGCAGCTAAAGAGTAACTTATCATGCTTGAAATGATGTTTCTCTTACTCCCTGTAGCAGCATCCTATGGTTGGTATATGGGACAGAAAAATGCACTCCAGAAGCAAAATTATCCAACAAAAAAAATTAATGGCTACTTTTCTAGTCTTAATTACCTGTTATCTCATCAACAAGAGCATATCGAGCAAGCTCTTGATACGTTAAATATCAAAGAAGATACACTTGATATCCACTTCGCCTTGGGCGATTTATTTCGTGATCGTGGTGAACTCAACAAAGCCATTCGTATTCATCAAAATATCACTTCTTTGGCTCATACCCATACAATCCAACACCATAAAGCGATGATGGCTTTAGCCAAAGACTATATCGCAAGTGGGTTTTATGATCGCAGTGAATCGCTTTTATTAGAGCTGATTGAATTAGCCGATAAAACTGATGAAGATAGAGAAGAATTAAATCCAGAGTATCATCTGCTACGCTGCTATCAAACTACGCAAGAATGGGACAAAGGTATTAAAAGTTTTTATGACTTTTCATCTCCATTGCAGAAAAAGTATAACCATATCATTGCTCACTTTTATTGTGAAAAATATCTTTTAGAGGATGAAATACATAGTAAAAAAAGATATCTCAATTTATCAATTAAACATGATAAAAGCTGTATCAGAGCTTGGTGTTATTATGTTGATGTCTACATAGAAGAGCAAAATTATATAAAGTTACGTCAAGCAACATACTCTATTTTACGCCAAAATCCAGCTTTCTTTGTCGAGGTTTTACCTCAAATAAAAACCTACTACCATACATCAAATAAATTAAGTGAATATGAAGCCTTACTTGTTCGTGCAACAAAAAGTGGCACCGGTAACACCATTTATTGCGAACTTGCTGAACATTGGTTTAATCACCAGAAGGTACAACAAGCCAATCACTTAATTATGGAACAGTTAAAATCTTCACCTTCATTGAAAGCATTTACACAGCTAATTACACATCATGTCCATACAGCCGAGCAAAGTAATGCAAAAGAAAGTCTCATTATTTTAAGACACATAGTGCACAGCTACCTTGAAAAACAAAGCTTATATCAATGCGCAACTTGCGACTTTCAAACATCTCGTTTCTACTGGCTGTGTCCATCTTGTCACGAATGGACAAGCATCCAACGCAGCTCCGGATTAATTGGAGAATAATTAAACCTTCACAAAAACATGATTTGACTGTTTCACTTCATCCATCACAACATAAGTTCGAGTATCCGATACATAAGGTAGCTTCAAAAGTAACTCACTGAGCAACTGACGGTATGAGTCCATATCTGCAACACGCGCTTTAAGCAAATAATCAAAATCACCAGATACAAGATGACATTCTTGAACTTCTGGACGCTGTAATACTGTGTGGTTAAATTTTTCAAAAATATCTGGTGAATCACGAGATAAAGTGACTTCAATAAAAACTAATAATGCAACACCCACATACTTTGGTTCAACTAATGCTGTATAACCATTGATGTACCCTTCTCGCTCAAGACGTCTCACACGTTCAAGGCAAGGCGTAGGGCTCAGTCCAATTTCTCGAGATAAGTCTAAATTAGATACACGACCATTATGCTGTAGTGTATTTAAAATTTTACAATCAATTCTGTCTAAAGATTTTTTTTTCTGTGGTGCCATAACTACATTTAATTCCATTTTTTATTAAAAATGTTGCATTTATTTGTGCAAAGAAAGTAATATACGCAACATTCGTTAAACCCAAATGATATGTTAATTGAAAAACATATTGTTATTCAATATAACATATCCAAATCAATAAAAATAAATCATATCTTAAGTGGAGTTAGCTATATGATCATAGGTATACCAAAAGAAATTAAAAATCATGAATACCGTGTTGGATTAGTACCTAATAGTGTGCGAGAGTTAATCGCCAACAAGCATCAAGTCATCGTCGAACAAAAAGCGGGTGCGGGTATTGGTTTTTCAGATCAGGACTACATGGATGCAGGAGCAACCATTGCTAACACAGCAGAAGAAGTCTTTGCCAAAGCAAATATGATCGTAAAAGTTAAAGAGCCTCTTGCGCAAGAGCGCGCTCTGTTAACAAAAGATCACGTTTTGTTCACTTACCTTCATCTTGCTCCGGATCATGCACAAACACAAGATCTGATAGATAGTGGCGCAGTATGCATTGCGTATGAAACCGTAACCAGTGATAACAAACAGCTCCCTCTGCTTGCTCCTATGTCAGAAATCGCTGGACGTATGTCAATTCAAGCAGGAGCACAAGCGCTTGAGAAATCAAGAGGTGGTTGTGGTCTACTTATGGGAGGTGTTCCAGGTGTTTTACCCACTAAAGTATTAATTTTAGGTGGTGGTACCGTAGGACGTAATGCAGCACAAATGGCTGTAGGCATGGGTGCCGATGTTACAATATTGGATAGAAATATCGACACACTCAGACAGCTTGATATGCAATTTGGTTCCAAAGTCAAAACACTTTACTCAACACCGAGTGCAATAGATGATCTCGTGAAAAAAACTGATCTCATTATCGGCGGTGTACTCATTCCTGGTGCCGCAGCACCTAAGCTCATTACCAAAGAGCATATCAGAATGATGAAAGAAGGATCCGCTATTGTCGATGTTGCCATTGATCAAGGTGGGTGTATTGAAACCTCTACCCCAACAACACATCATGAGCCAACATATATCGTTGATCATGTCGTACACTATTGCGTAGCCAATATGCCAGGTGCTGTAGCGAAGACTTCCACTTTTGCATTGAATAATGTGACCTTACCTTATATCTTAAAGCTTGCAAATTTAGGCTATAAAGAAGCACTTAAACAAGATCCTCATTTATGCAATGGTCTGAATGTGATGCATGGTCATGTTACTTGCGAAGAGGTTGCACAAGCTCATGATTTACCTTATACGCCTGCATCAACTTTAATAAGTTAATCTCATTATCTCCATGAAAGGCACAATGTATTTGCGCTTTTCATGGTGATTTTCATTTACTTTTTCAATCCAGTTCATTTTTTCTTAAAAGTTATCTAAACTTTGGATAAGATTATTCAAAAGTTTCTGACAAATTATGCACTCTAACACTCTATACCAACTTGATGAAAACACTTTAGACTTTCCTAATCCAGAAATGGCTTTACGTGAACCTAACGGTTTACTCGCCATAGGTGGAGATCTAAAGCCTGAGCGCCTCATATGCGCTTACGAGCAAGGTGTCTTTCCTTGGTACAGTCCCGATGATCCTATTTTATGGTGGTCTCCTAATCCAAGAGCTATTTTTTATCCTAACGAGTTCTCACCTGTGCAAAGTCTTGTCAAAACTTATAAAAGAGGTAAATGGAGTTTCACACTCAATACACAATTTAGCACTGTAATTGATGCATGTTCACAATCAAGAAAGAAAGATAAAAGTACTTGGATAAGCCCAATGATGAAAGTTGCATACGAAGAGTTACACAACATGGGCTATGCACACTCAGTTGAAAGCTACTATGAGGGTGAGCTCGTAGGAGGTCTATATGGTATTCTTATTGGCGAAGTCTTTTGTGGTGAATCTATGTATTACACAAAAACAGACGCATCCAAACTTTCTTTTTGGGCTTTAACACAGCTTTGTGTCAAAGTAGGTGTTAAAATGATCGACGGTCAAATACCAACACCTCACTTAAACAGTTTAGGTTCGAAAGCTATTCCACGCAATAAGTTTTTGATTGAGCTAAGAAAGTTAACCTCTAATAAGATAGAAAAGGAGCTTTTTAAACCACAAAAAATTAACTTAAAAGCCGAATAGCATATATCTTCGACTTTAACTTTTTTTCGAATCGGATATAGTCCGACGACCTTCAAAGGAAAGAGCAAGCGTCATACCATCTACATATTCAAGCTCCCCTCCGACAGGTACGCCATGTGCTATGCGACTCACATGTACTTGATAACGTTTTGCAATCTCTATAATAAAGTTTGCCGTCACGTCACCTTCTATCGTAGGACTGGTTGCAAGAATAAGCTCTTGATAACCTTCTTCAGCTAGGCGTTGCTCTAATTCAGGTAAACCTATATCTTCGGGTTCAATACCATCGAGTGGTGAAAGAAGACCGTGTAGAATAAAGTAGCGACCAAAGTAGTGACCACCTGACTCAATAGCAAGTAAATCTGCTGGAGACTCAACAATGCATATCTGCTTTGCTATCCCTCGCTTGGTATCAGAACAAAGCAAGCATATCTCTTCTTCTGCAAAATTACGACAGTTATTGCACAGACCGATATGTGTAATCGCTTGCTCCAAGGCACTGGCAAGGCGAATACCTTCATCTCGATGACGCTCCAAAATATGAAAGGCCAATCTCTGGGCTGATTTAGGACCAACACCTGGCATTAACTGAAATGATTGAATCAGTTGCTCTAGTCGTGGACTAAATTTCATCATTAAAATGGCATCTTAAACCCAGGCGGTAAATTTAAACCACCACTGACTTCTGCCATTTTTGACTTTTGCTCTTCATCAATACGACGTGTTGCATCATTACATGCAGCAGCAATCAAGTCTTCTAATAGATCTTTTTCTTCATCAGCAATCAAGCTTTCGTCAACATGAACACGACGTACGCAATGAGAACCATTCATGGTCACTTTAACCAGCCCTGCACCAGCTTCGCCTGTGACTTCCATATTGGCTATTTCTTCTTGCACTTTAGCCATTTTTTCTTGCATTTGCTGGGCTTGCTTCATAAGCCCACCCATTCCACTTTTTCCAAACATAAAAAATATCTCTTGTTTATGGTTAATAATGTGTATGTTACCTGATTATCCAGTTGGGTCAATCCATGCTAAAGGATATTCAATCGAATCTTGCGCAATTTCAGCTTGGAAATGCTGCATAATATAATGTATTGAAGGTGATTTAAGCAGCCTCTGCTCTGCTTCGTTTACACACAGCTTTTGAACCTTATCTTTGATCTGTGCAGGCGAATGCCTTTCTTCACATTCAGCCACTTCGATTGTTAACTGAATTTTTTTCTGCATATGATCAGATAATGCACGCTCTAAAGATTGAGTTACGGCATCACTCATTAAGTGCTTATGCATCTCTGGTATCATCAAGGTAAAGTCCTGAGCTTCGCGATTTAAGATCGCATGGACTCCTAACTGATATGCACGGCCTCCCAATTGAAGTTGTAGCAAACACACAAACCAAAACTTATCTTCATCTACCACATCCGATAGCTTATCAACAAAATAAGATAAGTGAGGTGACTGTGTATCGACACATACATGGGAAACACCAGAATCTATTATTGTGTCTGTTGATACATCTTCACAATCAACGTCGGAAGTCTCCAGCACAAGAGGCTGTTCCACCTCAGATAGTACATCATCTACAGGATCCACAGGTACAGAATCATTGTATGATACATGCTTCTCTTCAATGAGTATGTCCTGTGACGCCGATTCAACAGTATCTTTACGAGACTGCTTTAGTATTGCCTTTTTTTTTTGTTCTGTTTCGCCTGATGCGGCCTGTACTTGCTTTATCAAACTTTGCCTCATGGCAATCACAGACTGTAGTAGATCTTGGGCTGAGTCGGACAAATATGCCATTGAATCTGACGAATCCCTCGCTGAGAAAGTATCCACTGGAGTTTCAGCCTGGGCTTTAACTGAGGTTTCAACTTGAGTTTCAACTTGAGCTTCAACTTGAGTTTCAACTGAGGTTTCAACTTGAGTTTCAAGTGGATTTTCAG